>MTER01000088.1 GCA_002083985.1 Candidatus Altarchaeales archaeon A3 | reverse complement strand
TCACCATTTCAAGTGTTGCAAATTTGATGAAACTGGTTACACATTTACTTCCTTTTCTATTCCAGATTTTGTGGGCTGCATATGTTTTTGCAGCTTCCGTGTCTGTAAAATCTAAATAATTAAATAGGTTTTCCATTTTCTTACTTTTATATTTTATTTTATGTTTATTTTATATTTTATATTTTATATTTTATTTTATTTTATTCTTTCAGGTCCTTTTTTATCGCTATTCTGCAATTTGTATTTTTCCTGCCATTTCAAGTGCTGCAAACTTGATGAATTTGTTTACAGATTTACTTCCTTTTTCTCCCCAAATTTTATGAGCAGCATATATTTTTGCTGCTTCCTCGTCCGTGAAATTTATATAGATTTGCATTTTGTTTTTGTTTATATTTTATATTTTTATTATTTTTATTTATTCCTTCCTAATTTTGCTAAAAAAACTGGCTTGCACTTTCAGAAAAAGCTACGGCTAATTTTCTACAGTCATTAAGGGTTTTCGCCACAAATCCTGCTTTGATATTCTCTGTTTCAGGGTGTTTCAGCAAGTATTCATTTGACCATTCAGATTCTGTTACGCTATCTCCTTTTCTCACTATGTGTCCAATTCCAAAACCACATATATACACTTGTGACCAGCTATACCATTTTTGTTCTCCCTTACAGAACCCAATGCAACATATTCTTTGACCAGGGGTTGTTTCAGGCATTATGCCCTTCTTTACTATCAGGAAATGTGCTAATTTACTGCTCCCAATATATTTCTCATTCATCGTGTATGCTTGGCAGCCCCGGACAATATATCCTGCTTTATATCGCCTTTCTTTTTTTTCTTGCATTTTATTTTTGTTTAGATTTATATTTTTTTAGATTTTTTAAATTTTCGGTAATTATGGAGTTATGACAATTAGAACAAAAGTGTTTATCCTTTGAACAATATATCAGTTCATCCCCAGAAAAATAATAACTACAATTATCGCACTTAAAAATAACCTTATTACAAATATTGCAGGTGTAAGTAATATTTTCATTCAAGTGCGTCTTAATTGATTTATCCATTGTGGGATTAAACTTCACAATTGTTTTATTTTCCTCTCCTTGATTTTCCTCTACTTTTATATCGTTTACCATTTTACTTGTTGTTTATATTTTATATTTTTCTTGTTTAGTTTATATTTTTTGTAGCTTCTCAGATATTTCTATAGAAAAAACACTTCCTCTTCGTTCCGATTCGTAAGTATACATAACGCCCTTCACCTTTTTTAGAAGTGCTTTTATTGATTTTTTTGTTGTTTCTTTGCTGGACAGGTCTAATTTTGCCACTATATAATTCGTGAAACCTATGCTATCATTTGCGAATATACGCTCATTAGAACGATACTTTATTTTTTCATCATTGCTCATATCCTTATCTCCCATTATATCATAAAAATCCTTGTGTGTTGTATTTTCTTTGTTATATTTCTCCAATATTAGCACGAAAATTTATTTTTATATCAGTTCCTTTTCCCGTCCTGTTTATTTCTATCTTCATCTTGTTTTTATTTATATTTTTTCTTAATTTTTTTCTTTCTTTTATGAATTTTTAAAGGAAAAATTACATTGGTTATGTATATAGTTTTTGTATTTCTTCGCATTTAGACAGTTCGTCTGCCGCTGCCTTCACTTCGCATAGCGTTTGCCCTCTTATCCCACTTGCGAACAAAGAGAGGTATGGGTCTTTTTCGATTTCTCTGAGGCGTATGTTTCCATATTTCATTGTTGAGAATATTTTTATTTCCTTATTTTCCTTTGTTTGGCTATTTTTTACTTTCCACCCGATAAATAAATATTCAATCAACAAGTTTTTTGTTGTGTCTGAATATTTTTGTAATATTTTCTGTTGCATTTCCAGTGCCTTTTCCAGGTTATTCTGAATTATATTTTGTTTTATTGTGGAACGGGCGTTAAGTATGTCTGCCTTTCTTTGAAAGGGAAGGAGTGGTTTATTTGCCCACATTTGCAGGTTCTCTTTTTTTTTATTTGTATTGTTTTCCATTTTCTTACTTTTATTTTTTTATTTTGTGTTTATTTTATCTTTAAAGCACGCCTATTTGTCCGGGTGTGGGTTCAAATATTCGCCCTTCCTTTTTTGCATTTTCAAGATATTTTTTTACTGTGTCATCATCAATTCCCTGTTCTTTTGCTACTTTAATAACATCTTCCATATTACAATTCATCTTTCCTTTGTTCGTAAGATTATCTAATATATCGGATATTGATATGATTATATTTCTCTTTTCTTTTGAACCCATTGTAATTTTGTCTATATCAAATTTTCCACTTTCTTCATCTTGGGCAATGCATCTTAGAGAATATTCCGTTAATCTTATTGCAGTTTCAACATCTTTTTCCTCAATAAAATCAGACAATCTCATTTTTGCAGCGGCAGAACTTAACCGCAAAATATCTACGCCCTTTCTCGGAGTTGTTTGCACATTATTATTATTACTTTCACCTCTTAATTTAAGATAGTATGTTTGAGCCATTTGTAGTGCGTTTTCACTCAATGAAGGATTACAGTTCATTTTTGCATATGCTATGTATTTCTTCATAAAAGCGAGATTGGCAGGATAATCGGAATTTTCATTCTTTTCAATCGTGTACGTCCTTCCAATTTGTTTATATATTCTCTTGTCGTTTTCTTTATTTATATTATCTTTTATAGGGAAAATTAAGTCAAAACGGTCTATAATTGCCGCACTCAATCCAAATTGCTCCGATATTGTCTTCTCTTGAATAAATCTTCCGAATTTTGGATTTGCCGCCGCTAAAATAGATGTTTCTGCTTTGAAGGTTACTGATACGCCTGCTTTTGCAACGGAGACAAGCCCTTCGGACATTGTACTTCTTAGAGAATCTTTATCTTTATCTTCCATTTCATTCATTTCGTCCAGACAGAGAATTCCACCAGACGCAAAAACTACAGCTCCTCCTTCTATCACCCATCCTCCCTCTGAAAAATCGTCCTTCTCTTTCTTTGCGCTCGCAGTAAGACCTGCGGTTGTTGTACCTTTTCCACAGAGGTAAATAGATTTTGGGGCTATATTACTTGCACCAATTAGAATTTGTGATTTTGCAACACCTGGATCTCCAATCAATAAAATGTGTATTTCTGACCTTGTTTTTGTCTCTTCAATTTTTGATATTTTACTGCCTCCGAACAACTGCAATATAATTGCTTCTTTTATTTCTTCGTATCCATATATCGCAGGGCATATAGATTTTATAAATTTTTGGGTTAAGTCTGGTGATTTTGAAAATTCTTTTATTTTTATAACATCATCATCAGATATTTCTATCTCCGTAAACTCCTCACCTATTATTTTGAAATTATTAGCATCAACAAATTTTTTATAAACAGTATCATTTATATCTTTTGGAGGGATTAATTTAAGCGCACCGGTTATCTCTATGTTGTTTCCAACTTGAATTTTCCCCGTTAAATCATCAGTAATCCACACTTCTATTTTTTTAGCACTTTCTCCGCCTTTGAGAATTTCTAATGGCTCTTGGATTTCTATCCTCTGAATATCCATAAATATACTTTCTTTAGTGAGTAATTTGAATTTAACTGGTTTTTTACACACATCACAAAGTGAAGGAACTATTAGATTGCCTGTTTTTTCCTGTTCAACTTCTTTTGTCCCCCCACATATCGGACATTGAAAAACACCTACACAAATCTTTGGAAGGATATCACTGCTTTTTGTTACCATTCCTTTGACATTGAAAAATTTGTTTATGTCTTTGCTTACAATGTTTCTTATATCTTCACTGTAGGCCTGTGGTATGTTTATAAATCTGACATGTATTTTTGTGTCACCCTCATAAAAAAAAACCAGCGGTCTTGCATTTATATCCTTTTCAAAGAGTTCTATTATTCTATCTGGGTTGTCCATAAGATCATCGCCCATATCTAAATTATGTTTTAATATATCCCTATAATCTATGATTAGTGATTTTTTATGAGGATACACTGCTGATAATTGTGATAATGCATCCCCATATTCATCAATAATGTCTGAAATTTTTGTTTCATAAGAATCGTTGCTTTCCTGAGATTTTTTGTTATTCCTATATTCTTCTAAAAAGGCTACCCCTTTTTCTGTTAATCCTACTCCACCACCTTTTTTGATGGGTATTTTACAGAGTAATTGAGCTTTTTCTAAATCAGTAATGTATTGGTATGTAGAAGTTTGAGCAAAACCACTTTCTTCCATTATTTTTGATATTGGTGTTGTTTTATTCTGCACATATCTCTTTTCTTCTGCAACCCAGAATAATCTACTTATATTAATTAAATATCCTTCAATACTAATTCCTTTTGTGTTTTTTTCACATAGGAGGTGGTTTGAGCCTCCTGTGGCCTCGTTCATTTTAATATTTAAATTTTTGTTTTAACGATGATTTTTTTGAAATATTTAAAATTTTTAGATATATTAGCTCATATCTAAAAATGATAATTCTTTTTTAGTCTGTTGTATTTCGTTGTACTCAATTTTTTTGTTTTCTAAACGAATGGTTTGATATCATATTTTTTAGATTAATTAATTTATACCTTAATTTTACCACTATCAACTGGAACTTTGATTTCTTTTATGTCATTTTCACCTTTCAAACAACCTACCAAAAATTTCAACAGTTTATTTTTTGCTATTTCAAAATTTAATTTACATACCTCATCTAAATATGCGTTGTCTTCTACGTTTATCGCCACTTGTGTTAAAGTCATTTTAAATTTTTTAATTTATTTTAATTTATTTTAATTTATACTAATTTACATTTGGAGATTAAGTATTTAATTAATTTATAGTTTTTCAAAAACAAATAAAATATTACAGGAAGTTTTTTTTGTGAAACTTCCTGTAATAATTAAAAAAAAATAACTAATAAATGTATAGATATAGTTGAAATTAAAGGTAACGACACAATGGAAACTCTCCGAAAAGTCCCGAAAAGTCCCGAAAAGTCCCGAAAAGTCCCGAAAAGTCCCGAAAAGTCCCACAATTATCACAATTTATAATGACGGATTATGTATTTTTAGAGTTTCCGAGAGTTTCCAAGAGTTTTCGGAGAGTTTTCGGAAAGTTTATGTATACTTTCCGAGAGTTTTCGGAATGTATATTATGTATATATATTATATATATTATATATATTATATATTTATATATATACCTCTTTTTCTCCATGTGTTATCCTTTTTTTTTCTCACATTACAGGAAGTTTTACAAAAAAAACTTCCTGTAATATTCTTTTTATAAGGAATACAAGAAATGACCTACGCAATTTTAAGTTTTTTATCTTATTGACACTGTTTTAAAATAATAAACTAAAACAAATTTAAAAAGTTGCCTATAATAAAATTTATAAACAACTGACAATCTTTTAAATCAGGCAAACTAAAAAGTTTAAAAAAGGTTGTGAGGTAATAAAAACAGTAAATAGAAAAATAAAAAAGTAAGCAAACATTCAAAAACCCTTAAACGCATAAAAACAATAAGCTTGTTGTAAATTAATTTAATACTTAATGAAAAAATACTAATTATATTTGATTTTGAAAAGTGCATCCCAAATCACTTTTCAATTTCAGCCCTGCAATTTTCCGCTGCGGTTCTATTCATTTTCTCCGCTGCGGACTTCTGTGATTGTTTCTAAAACAAAAATATGAGCAGAATCAATTTAGTGCAGGGACAATTTTTTTATTTTTGTTTTCTGTTTTTTGTTTCTCTTCCTACACAAACATATATATATAACACAAAGAAATAAATGCTTATATATTTGATTTAATTATTTTAATTTTTAACATCAGAGAGTAAATTAATAATATTATAAATTATAAAAAACATAAAACAAAATGGAGATCTGTATAAAATTCAGAATAGAAGAGGAAACCGAATTAATTGCTGCTCACAAAATTTGGGCTGGAGAGGGTGGCAAGAGTATGAACAAATTCGTCAAATTTGCAATACTTGAAAAGGCTAAAGAAATACAATTGGCAGAATTTGAGGAATTAAAAAAATACCTAAAAAAATAAATAGTTTTTTTTGGAGCGGGACATTTCAGCCCGCATTTTTTTGTTTAAATCGTACTATGTAGTATCAAACAATAAATAAATAAATAAAGTAAGATGAAAAATAAGGAAGCGATTACAAGCGCAAAACTTGTAAGGGGGGAAGAGGAAATGATAATCAGAGAAAGCAAGACAAGACAAGGACACAAAATAATAAGAGTAATCTCAAAACACAACGGAGAAATAGATTACTCAGACAATGAAAAAATGAAAAAAGGAGATTGGGACAGAGACCCACTCTCACGAGATGAATTTTTGCATGGACTTTCAGAGAAAGATATAAAAAAAGTAATTGAATTTGAAAACTCTTTAGAGGCAGTCAGCGAACTGCCCGGGAGCGGTGCAACAGAACAAACCTCACAGATAACATATATAACTAGAGGGGAGGAAAACAGACAAAACGAAAGTATAAATAAAAAAATAGATTCTTTTGATAAGGATGATGAGGGTGATGAGGGTGTGAAAGAAAAATTGAAACTTTCAGAAAAATATAAAAACAAAAAAATCATAACAAGTGTGGGCTTTTTCAGCAAGGTGGCTGAAAAAGAAATGAAACAGTGGTACAAAGAAATAAAAGAAACAATAAATAAAAGTTATACTGCTGATTGTGGTGTTGAATTTTTAAAAGAAAATTTAAGCAAAAAAATAAGAATTCCTGAAATAATTTTTGAGTTTGCTACTGAATTGGGAGCATATCGCGACAAATACGAAACATTCGTAGAGATAGCTATAGAAAAATTTGTATTTGAAAAATTTGGATTTGATTTTGAGATTGGTAGTGATTATTATAAAAAGGAACTTGAAGATAACACAGACGAAATTTTAGATAAAATTCAAAGTTCTTGTTTTAAAATAAAAAATGAAATGTGGGAGGATGTTCTTAAAAACATTCCTCTTTTAGAAAAATAGAGTTGTTGCAAATTAAAAAATATAAAATAAAATAAATATAAAATAAAATGAAAGTAACAAAAGCAGTCATCAAACGGCACAGGGATAGTGCAGCAGAATATCGAACATATAAATTTAAAAAAGAAGTAAATAAGGTAAAGGTAATTAAAAATTATAATGATCTTGAATTGGGAGGTAATGCTAAGACCCATTATTTTGAAATGGCGATCCAGAAATTTGAAGCTGGAAAAAAAAGAAGCGCACAGGAATATTTTTCTGATGCAATAAAGTTGAATCCCAAATATGCTGAAGCATATAATAATTTAGGAGTTTTAAAGTATGGTTATGACAAATACTATCACGGTGCAGAACTATACTATAGGGAAGCAATAAAAATAAATCCAAATCTTGTTGAAGCGCATAATAATTTAGGAGTTTTATTGAAAGATTCAAACCACCATGAACAAGCACGTAATAATTTTGAAATTTTATTGAAAGATTCAACCTACTATGAAGAAGCGGAGAAGGAATTTAGGGAAGCAATAAGGTTAAATCCAGATTATGCTGAAGTCCATAATAATTTAGGAATTTTATTGACCTATTTAAAACGCTATGAAGAAGCGGAGAAGGAATATGAGGTAGCAATAAAACTAAATCCAAATGATGCGGACATACATTATAATTTGGGAAATTTATTGTATCTTTTAAAACGCTATGAAGAAGCGGAGAAGGAATTTAGGGAAGCAATAAGGATAAATCCAGATGATGCTGAAGCACATAATAATTTAGGAATTTTATTGACCTATTTAAAACGCTATGAAGAAGCGGAGAAGGAATTGAGAGAAGCAATAAGGATAAATCCAGATGATGCTGAAGCACATAATAATTTAGGGCTTTTATTGAAAGATTTAAAACGCTATGAAGAAGCAGCGAAAGAATACAGGAGAGTAATAAGGATAAATCCAGATGATGCTGAAGCACATAATAATTTAGGGCTTTTATTCAGTTTATATTATTACGATGGAGCAGAAAATGAATTTAAATTGGCAATAGAATTAAATCAAGATTATGCTGACGCACATAATAATTTAGGAAATTTATTGCAAAAGGTAAAACGATATGAAGAAGCAGAGAAAGAATACAGGGAAGCAATAAGGTTAAATCCAGATTATGCTGAAGTCCATAATAATTTAGGAAATTTATTGCAAAAGGTAAAACGATATGAAGAAGCAGAGAAAGAATACGGAGAAGCAATAAGGTTAAATCAATATCATGCTGACGCACATTATAATTTAGGAAATTTGTTGCATAAGGTAAAACGAGGAAATTTATTGCAAAAGGTAAAACGCGATAGGGAAGCAGAGAAAGAATATAAGAAAGCAATAAAGATAAATCCAGATGACTCCGAAGCATATTACTATTTTGGAAATTTATTGAAATTTTTAAAACGATATGAAGAAGCAGAGATAAAATATAGGGCCGCAATAAGGATAAATCCAAATTATGCTGAAGCACATATAAATTTAGGATTTTTATTAAAATTTAAAAATAAAATATAAAACAAAATAAAATATAAAATATA
>MTER01000087.1 GCA_002083985.1 Candidatus Altarchaeales archaeon A3 | reverse complement strand
TGTATGGCGTTGAATGGACACAAATGGCCGAATCAAAATTGACGGTAAAATTTAAGAATCAAAATTTAGAGGATGTCGCTAAAAAGACGGTAAATTTGATTGAAGGAGTTATTAAGGAGAATACATTAAATATGGCATCCTACAATTAGCAAAAATCTAGGTTTGCTATCATAAAGGTATGCTAATGCATCCAAATTTTTGCAAAATTAACTGTAAAAATTGAGCAAGTATATTGTTATAAATCCTTATATTGGCCGTTTAAAAATTTGAATGTCGGACAGTATGTTAAAATATGTTTTTTATTGCCGCCAAATTTTATCAATTTGTCAAGGTCAAAACACCATAACTTTGAAACTCAAGCATAACTACAATTTTAAAGGTATCAAATTTTTGAATAATTGCTCTTTGTAACGGATTGCTGTGCTAACATAAAATATTCATAAAATTATGATTATTATAAAAATACTTGCAGTATTTTTAGAATACTCAAAAATTTACAAATTTTTGATATGATATAAAAATATACTCGGAATAAGTTAATTGTTCTAAAAAAACACACTTGTGCAAGATGGCTACCAAAAGCAATAAAAAACATAATAACAAACATAGAATGCCCTTTTGAGAGATTAAACAAGTTTAGATGCATGAGATTGGTTACAAAGTCAATTGATTGCTTCGTCTTTAAACGGTTGTAGAAATCAGCACAGCAATCAGTTATAATCAGCTATTTTTTTAATTCCCATTTTATCCACCATTTAGCAAGGTATGTTAAGGATTCTTTTAAGTCCTTCCCTTTTTCTGTTACTGAATACTCAACTTTAACCGGAACTTCCGCATAAATTTCTCTTTTAATTATTCCATATTTTTCCATTTCATCCAATCTCTCAGAAAGCACTCTCGGACTTATGCTTTTTAATGACTTTTGAAGTTCGTTAAATCTTCTGTTTCCGGCAAGTAATTCCCTCATTATTTGCATCGTCCATCTTTTGGCAAGCATATTTGAAATTTCAGTAATAGGGCATTTTCCGGTTTCTTCAAAAATACATTTATCTGTTCCCATTATCGGGCAGTTTTTTGTGTTGTGCGGATTTGACATTTTTGCTATTATTTTTTGATATTTTTTAACTTAACTTTTTTAATAGGTCTTAAAAATTTCTTTTTATTTTAAATATTTAAATACTTAATATTAATTATATACTAATTATTAAAAAAATAGTTAAAATTTAAAAAAAGAATATGGAAACAACACCAAAAAAAGAGGAATTTGATATGTTTTGCTACCAATGCTCTCAGACAGCAAAAGGAATAGGATGCACCGTAAATGGAATATGTGGAAAAGAGCCAACAGTTGCTCGTTTGCAGGATAATTTGATTTTTACAATTAAAGGAATTAGTGCGCATCTTTATCACGCAAAAGAACTTGGATATAATGATTCCGAAGCAGATAGATTTTTATCTGATGCTCTTTATTCAACGCTTACAAATGTAAATTTTGATGCAAATGATTTTGTTAATCTGGCGGTTGAAGCAGGAAAGATAAATATAAAAGCAATGAAACTTTTAAAAAAAGCACACATTGAAACATATGGAGAACCGGAACCTACGAAAGTAAGAACAGGAACAGTCAAAGGACACGGAATTATAATAACAGGACATTCCCTTAAGGCACTTGAAGAATTACTTAAACAAACAGAGGGAACCGGTATAAATGTTTATACTCATTCAGAAATGTTGCCTGCACATGGATATCCTGGGCTTAAGAAGTATAAATCTTTAGTAGGAAATCTTGGAAAATCGTGGTTTGATCAAAGACAAATTTTTTTAAAATATCAAGCAGCAATTCTTGGAACCTCGAATTGTGTTCTTATTCCTAATGAGGAATATAGAGAAAGAATGTTTACAAAAGGAATTGCACGACTTCCATGTGTAGAGCATATAAATGGATATAATTATGCACCATTGATTGAAAAAGCAAAATCATTACCTGAACTTGATGAAGAAAAAGATAAAATTACATTAACTACCGGGTTTTCAAAATCTGTGGTTTTATCATTGGGTGATAAAATTAAAAATTTAATAGAAAAAGGAAAAATCAGGCATTTCTTTTTGGTTGGCGGTTGCGATTCACCTTTAAAAAAGATGGAATATTATAGGGAATTTGTTGAACAACTACCAAAAGATACAATTGTTTTGACTCTTGGATGTGGAAAATACCGGTTTAATGACTTAAATCTTGGAGATATTGAAGGTGTTCCGAGATTGATTGATTTAGGGCAATGCAATGATGCAATTGTTGCTATAGAAATCGCAGAAGCTCTTGCAGACATGTTTAAGATAAATATAAATAAGCTTCCGCTTACTTTAGTAATCAGTTGGACTGAGCAGAAAGCGGTAGCAATATTATGGAGTTTGCTTGCTTTAGGTGTTAAAGGCATATATTTAGGACCTATTGTTCCTGCATGGGTAAATAATGATATTTTAAAAGTACTGAAAGATAAATATGATATAAAAATCATAAATAAGCCACAAGAAGATATAAAAAATATATTAAAAAATTAGTAACTATTCAGAGAGTACAAAAATTACTAAAAACTGCAGATTTTTAATCTTTAAAAATCCATTGTATTTTTTAATTACCTGTGAAAATTTAAAAAAATACCAAAAAGTCAAAAATTTACATGTAATTTTTTAGGTTGCTGAATAGTTACAAAAATTAAATAAAATAGGACTTACGCATTTCACCTTGTAAAAGAACTTAAAAATCCAAGAATTTATGTATGTTTTGCGTAAGTCCTGATAAAACTATAAATAGAAATAAAAGTAATTTCTCAATAAGTTGGAGTAAATAAATTTTGTAACTGCTTGTTTTATAAAAAACAAATACAAAAAATGCAAAACAAATTATAGATTTTATCATCTTCCCACAAGTTATTGAGAAGTTACAAATAAACCAAATAAAAATGGAAAATAAAAAATGTGAGGTATGTAGAAAGGAAATAAATGGAGAGTATTTTCAGGCAAGTGTCGATAAAAATTTAAAGCCAACAGATAAAGGAGATGTTGTTTGTTCAATGGAATGTGCTAAAACATACGAAAAAACGCTTCCTCATGGAGGTAAAGCATTAGAACATTATTCAAGAATTACGGGATATTATCAGAACATTGCGGGATGGAACGAAGGAAAAATCAGGGAATTGAAAGACAGAAAAAGATATAGTTTACTTGTAAAATAAAAATACTACAATACAGATGATACAAATAGTGATAGACCATGAAAAATGTGATGGTTGCGGAATATGTATAGATGTGTGTCATAAAGGTCCGAGGATATTTAAAATAGAAAAGGTTGGGAATAAAAATATGTGTGTTGTTCAGGATGCAAGTTACTGTAATATATGTACAACATGTTTATCAAAATGTCCGAAAAAAGCAATAAATTTGATTAAAAATGGTAACGAGAAATGTAATAAAAATTGATGAGGAAAAATGCAACGGCTGCGGTTTATGTATTCCAAACTGCTCCGAAGGTGCATTGCAGATTATAGACGGAAAGGTACGACTAATCAGTGATCTACTCTGTGACGGACTTGGAGCATGTATTGGTCATTGTCCGAAAGGTGCAATTACTATTGAAGAAAGAGAAGCAGAACCTTATGATGAAAGAAAGGTTATGGAAAATGTTGTATGGCAAGGAAAAAATGTGATAAAAGCACACTTAGAACATCTTAAAAAACATAATGAGGTAGAGTATCTCAATGAAGCGATAGAATTTTTAAAAGAAAAAGACATGGAAAATCCTCTTGGGAAAGAGTCTGAGCATAAAGAGAATATTCACTTGTTGGAACGACATGGTTGTCCCGGTGCCGAGGTAAAAAACATCATAAAAAATCCTGTTGAAAAACACGGGGTAGCATTAATAGAACAAGAATCGGAACTTTCGCAGTGGCCGGTTCAGTTAAATTTACTTCCGCCAAATGCTTCCTTTTTTAAGAACTCTGATTTACTAATAGCTGCGGATTGTGTGCCTTTTGCAAATCCAAATTTTCACAGTAATTTGCTTAAAGGAAAATCACTTGCTATCGGATGCCCGAAATTAGATAACATAGAAAATTACAAAGAAAAAATTAAGGCAATAATTGAAATGAATGATCTTAACACAATTACAGTTGCAATAATGGAAGTTCCATGCTGTTATAGTTTATATAAAATAGTTGAAAATGCATTAAATGAATCTGGCAAGAGAATTAGTTTAAAGAAAGCTGTTGTTGAAATAAATGGAAATATTAAGAAGTAGTAGAAACAAACTACAAACAATTGGGAGATATTAAAATGAGATAAAAATGGAAGATTTTAAATGTCTCGGAAGACAATTTGTTTTGCAGCCAACGATAGAATATGTAAAATGTCCGACTTGCGGAAATGAGATTGAAATTTGGAGTGATGAGTTTAAGGCAAAATGTCAGAATTGCAAAAAAGAAGCATTTAAAGAAGAAGCATCGTTGTGCATAGAATGGTGCAAATATGCAAAAGAATGTGTCGGTGAGGAAAGGTATGAAGAGTATAAGAAAAATAACAAATAGACATGTTGCGAAATAACTTTCAATCTATTGTTATTTTAAATTTATTTAAAATCTCCGAGCGAAGCGAGGTGACAATATATTCATAATAATTTCAAATTTTTTCCATCATATTTTCCTGCATAAAAAACAATTTTTTAGAGGGTTTATCTATTGTTATGGTATAAAATAGGGCATATGAACTATTTCGGGTATTGTTAATTTAGTATAGATTTTTATATTTTGTGCTAATCTTAATATTTAAAACCTTTTAAAATGGAAACCTGCCAAAAAGGTAAAATTACTGGGGAATAACAATTTATCTATACTTTTTTAACAATGCCATATTTCGCAACAACTCTAATATAAAAAATAAAGAAAAAATTTAAAAGATAATATAAAAAAATAAATTTTTAAAATGAAAAAAGTATCCTCTCAATAAAACAGGGTAATTAAATTATATTGTTCTATTTTAATACTAAATTTTTATATTTTACACTCGCTGTTGCTCGTATCTTTTAAAAACTTGAAGTTTTTAAAATACCCTGAAATTTTGAGAGGATACTGAAAAAATTTAAAATGAAGTATTTAACATGGAAAGTTAAATTTGGAATATTGTTGGTGGTTTTATCAGCATCAGTTTATTTCCTGCACTATTTGATATTTAGGGACTTGCATCACATAGAAATTTTTATGCTTAGCGACATTGCATTTGTTTTTATTGAGGTTCTGTTAGTAACACTTATTATACACGCATTGCTGGATAAAAGAGAAAAACATACCAAAATAAAAAAAATGAACTCACTGATTGGAGCATTTTTCAGTGAGGTCGGAAATGATATGTTAAGTAAAATTTCCTGTGCAAATGTGGAATCAAACAGAATTCAAAGCGATCTTGCCGTTTATGATGACTGGAATACTCAAAATTTTATTGAAGTCCGCAAAAAAATTAAAAGCTATGATTACAAAATTGACTATAAAAAAATTGATTTTGAACACTTAAATAATTTTCTCTCTCAAAAAAGGGATTTTTTAGTCAGGCTTCTTGAAAGTCCGTTTGTAATGGAGCATGAAAATTTTACAGATATGATTCACGCTGTTTATCATCTGACGCAGGAATTAAACTACCGTAATGGCTTTAAAAATTTACCTGAATCTGACTATGAACATCTTGCTAAAGATATTGAAAGAGCGTATGTTTTGCTAGCTCATCAATGGATTGATTATATGGAAAATTTAAAAAAAGAATATCCGTACATATTCTCACTTTACATGAGAACAAATCCTTTTAATTTAAATGCGTGTCCAATAGTAAGAAAATAAGGTATTTTGTTTAATTTAATATAAGAGTATTAATTTAAAAATATATTTCTAATTTATAATAAAATTTAAAACAATGCGAAAATGGAAAACACAATAAAAAATTTGTCAGCGGCATTTGCCGGAGAAAGTCAGGCAAGGAACAGATACACAATATATTCTAAAATTGCCAGAAAAGAAGGGTTCGAACAAATTTCTGAAATTTTTCTTATTACGGCGGAAAATGAAAAAGAGCATGCAGGCTGGCTGTTTAAGATGATTAACGAGTTGAAAAAGAAGAGCGATAAAAATTTGGATGTCATCAAAGTTGAAGCAGATGTTCCGACAACGCTTGGTAATACAATAGAAAATTTAAAGGCAGCAATTGCAGGTGAAAATTTTGAGCATACAAGAATGTATCCTGAATTTGCCGACATTGCAGAAAAAGAGGGCTTTTTAGAAATTGCAAAACGAATAAGGGCGATTGCGGTAGCAGAAAAACACCATGAAGAAAGATTTAAAAAAATTTTGAAAGAAATGGAATTGGGAACAATTTTTAAGAAAGAAAATAAGATCTGGTGGGTTTGCCGCGAATGCGGATATGTTCATTTCGGAACAGAACCTCCTGAAAAGTGTCCGTCATGCGACCATGAAAAAAGTTTTTATCAGATTAAGTGCGAGGAATACTGAAGAATATTAAACGCATGGAATAAAATTTTAGTGATAATTAAAGTATATGGAAACAAAAAAAATAATCTTTGCTTTACTACTATTGATTTTGCCGCTTGTGACAGTTTTTGCATGGGATAATTGTCCTTTTGGCGAAGTTGTTAATTGTACATATCCTGGAGATTGTAACAAATATATTGATGCAGATAATGATGGAATATGTGATTACTCTCAGCCCGCGCCAGAAAATAGGATAAATAATGTAACAAATAATCTAACAAATAAAGTAGGTGCGTCTGCAAAATCAGATGTGACAGAGATAACTGAAAAATCTGCTGAAAGACCTGCTGCTAAAGAAACTTATCATCTTTTACAGGTTTCCTTGCTTTTGATTATTTTATATCTTATAAGTTATGTTCTGTCAAAAAAGAATGCCATCAGTATTGCAACTCATAGAAAGATATGGAATGTGTTATTACTTATCACCTTTTTTATTTCCGGATTATTAGGCGTTCTTTTAATGATAAAAATTGATTTTGGCATAGTGATTTCACTTCCTTTCGACATTTTATTTTGGCATGTTGAGGCCGGGATCATAATGGTTGTAATCTCAATATTTCATATATTATGGCATTGGCAATATTTTAAAAATATATTAAAAATTTAAAAGTAAAAATAATTTTAATTAAAATTAAATAAAATGACAGAACAAAAACAAATCTATAAATGCAACATTTGCGGAAATATTGTTGAAATTTTGTATGTCTGAACAAGAAAGTTAGTTTGCTGCGGGCAACCTATAGAATTACTTAAAGAAAAAACAGAATAGGGTGGTAAAGAGAAACATGGGCCAGTTATTGAAAAAACAGAAACTGGAATAAAAGTTAAGGTTGGCTCGGTTCCGCATCCTATGGAGGAAAAACACCCCATTGAAGTTATTGCAGATGGAAATATTTATAGGAAAAATTTAACTCCTACAGACAAACCCGAAGCGTACTTTGAGATAAAAGCAAAGGACATTGCAGCAAGAATATATTGTAATATTTATAGTTTGTGGAAGTCGTAAGTCGTAGAAATGTCAGACGATTGCCGAAATGTATCTGACCGCATCTAAAGCCAAAATGCCAGAAGATAAATTTTGCAGCAATTGGTTTTGTTGCAGCAATTAATTTTAGCAGAACAAAAAAATGAATGCTAATCTATCTCGCCTAAAAATTGAAGGAAAAATCAAAGATATTCAAAAAGACAAAGGCGTTTCAAATACCGTA
>MTER01000086.1 GCA_002083985.1 Candidatus Altarchaeales archaeon A3 | reverse complement strand
GATGAAAGCAAATATGGATTTAAGGTATTTAAAAACTTGATAAGTAAAAATTTAAGGATTTATGGAGTAAATCCGAACGCTGATGTTGTATTGAACAGAAAAATTTATAAAAAAATTTCCGAAATTCCTGAAAAGGTTGATATTGTTGTTATAGTTGTTCCTCCAAAAATTACTGAAAATATTATTGATGAATGTAAAACACTTGGAATTAATAAAATCTGGATGCAACCCGGAAGCGAAAGCGGGGAAGCAATAAAAAAGGCAGAAATTTTTGGAATGAATGTCACTTATAAGATGTGCATTATGTTAGAAACAAAAAAATCATAAATTTAAAAATTTCAAAATAAATTTAAAATAACATTATGGATATATTTTCATTTTTCACACCATTACTAGCAGGAATTCTTGCATCATTCACTCCCTGCGTCATTGTTTTATTTCCGATTACTTTGTACAGATTCATATCTGCCGAAAAAGTAAATTTTAAGGATTATGGTTTGTATGCTGCCGGCTTTTTATTTGCATTTGTTATCGTCGGCTTTTTATTTCAGAAAATTTTTGAGTCGGAGATTGGAAACGGAATAAAATTAGGAATAGCAATTGGCTTAATTGTATTAGGAATACTTCAACTGCTCCATAAAGTGAATCCTTTAAATTTGCCAGTTGTTAAAAACACATTCGCTTTTGGAATGATATTTGCACTCGCAATAGGAATAAATCCCTGCACTCTGCCTTTTATTGGTTCGGTATTTGCTCTGTCATATGGTGAAATTTTAATAAATTTAACACTTTTTGGAATTGGAATACTTGTTGCTCCGACATTGTTTTTGTTATTCGGAAGGAAATTTTTGGCTTATGGCAAAGACCTTTCGTCCCAGTTGGGAAGAATAGAGAAATTTTTGGCAGTTCTGCTTGTTCTGGCAGGCTCATATATGGGCTGGAATGTGCTTGGATTAACAACAACGGATGTCATTGTTAGTTCCGCGTTTATCCTGTTTATTATATTGCTCATTTTAAAAATTTTCCTCATTGAGCATTCTGTTAAAGAGTTATGGACAATTTCCAGAATTTTGCTTATTATCTCGCTGCTCATTATCTGGTTTGTTATTACATATCATTGTTACGGAGTTGTTGAAGTCGGAATGCAACAGGCAGTTTGTTCTATAACCTGTTTTGTTTGTCAGCAATGCCTGATTCTTTTCGGTATTTCGGTAATTATCGGAATTGCAGGTGTTTTGATTTTGAATAAATTTGAGAAAAAAAAGTAAAGTTCTGAAATTTTGTTTTATGTTGTTTTTGCGTTTTATTTTAAGGTTTAAGGATTTAATCATCCGATATAAATTTAATGTGAAATTTTGGTAGTGTCCACAACTCGTTAATTAAATTCCGATGGGATTATCTCACCCTCAATAAATTTAGATTTTTAAAATAATAATTTTTAATTTGACATTACCAGGATAATTATTTGATGGAGTTTTGATGGAATCAAAACTTTGTTAATAACTTGGGGACACTACCCAATTAAGGATGATAAGAAAAATTTATGCCATTTAAACAAAATAAAAAAATGTAACTATTCAGCCACCACGAAAAATTACGGGTAAAAATTTAATTTTTACTCGTAATTTTTCGGGGTGGCTGAACATAGTAAATTTATCAACATTTGATTACTTAATTTTACAAAAGTTTACCATTTCGTGAAAACAATGTGTTAGGGCAAGTTTGTTGAATTGTTATGATTCGCCACCCTAAATTCCCAATTATCATACAATAACTCCACAAAAGTTCCATATTTTATCACATTATTTCTGAATTTTTGATATAATCTTATGGGAATTTTCAAAAATTTTAGGATAAACTGATGACGGTAAATGTCATATTTTCAAATGGGAAACTTTTGATTATATTAAATTAGGTAGTGATAAACATGTAAGGTTGAATGTTAATATTCACAGTTAAAGGACAAGCATTTATGTGGGAATTTATTTTTAAGAACCTTACTTCTTAATCACAAAATTTTAATAATGGACCCTCTTAAAATTGACTCAAACGAGTGGAAAAATTTAGAAAATGTTCTGGAAGAAATGATACCTCGCTATGATAACATAAACTCAAGAATGACATTTGGGATGGACAAAAAATGGAGGGAAATTTTGGCAAATGAGAGCAGCAACAAGGATATTGCGGTTGAAATTGGCTCAGGGCCGGGAACACTGGCAATGATGTTAAAGTCAGGAAAAATTTTTTGTGTTGATCCAAGCGAGGAAATGAATCAAATTGCAAAAAAAAGAATCGGACAGGCAGGAATTCCATTGCAAAAATTTGAATTTATAACCGCTCCGGCTGAAAAAATTCCATTAGATGATAATGTTGCCGATTTTGTGTGCTGTGCATTTGCATTTAGGGATTTTTATGATAAAAAGAAGGCATTAACGGAAATTTGCAGAATACTGAAAAACAACGGAAAATTTATGATTTTGGATATTGCAAAACACAATAATCTTTATGGAACACTAATATATAATTATATAAAACACATTACTCCAGTAATTACAAGTTCGGATGCTCCGAAGATGTTAGCAAAGACATATAATGCATTCGGAACACCGGAATATTATGCAGATATTATGAAAGAAACCGGATTTAAAAATGTAAAAATCGGGTTTTTAAATTTAAAAACGATATTTGTATTGAGTGCGGAAAAGATTTAAAAATGAATTTAACGGAAATCCCGAAATAATATAAAATGGTATCTTCTCAATAAAATAGAGTAAATTGAGTTTTGTAGCTTTACTTTTCAGTGAAAAATGTTAAATTTTTGAGGGCGTAAAAATAAGTGACTTTTTTTCGCAATACATAAATTTTAAGATTTCTTTTAAGCATTTTCAAATCAGAAGATTTGAAAATCTCCGAGTATCAGCAGGGTGATTTAAAAATTTCAGAAATTTTTAAATCTCCGAACGAAGTGAGGTGAGATTTTTAAAATATAGCTCACAAAATAATTAACCAAATTTAAAGGAATGAGCACCAATTAATCAGCATAATAATATTCTCCCTTATCCTTCTGCCCTCTGTCTATAACACTTCCTGATTTATTTGCCCTCGGCCTTCCAGTCGTTATTTCTCTCCGAAATGTTATTCCTACTGATTTTAAAAATTTATTCATCCCGTCCCTGACGGGCAATATGGAAGATGCATGCCCATCAACGATATTTTCCTTCTTTCTTTCAAAAACAATGAGCGCATCGCTGATATAATCAATAAACAGAATATCATGGTCAATAACAAAAATTCCTTTTTCCTTTTCTCCCGCAAACGAACGCAAAAATTTTGCCAGATTTAACCGCTCTTCAACATCTAAATACGCCGATGGCTCATCAAGCAAATAAATGTCCGCATCTTTTGAAAGACAGTCAACGAGTGCAACCTTTTGTAATTCGCCACCGCTCAATTCGTCAATGTTTTTCTCCATCATGTCCTTAATTGAAAATTTCTCAATCAGGTCAGACGATAAATTTAACTGTTTAACCTTTGCATTTATAATAGAAATATACTGCGGCTTATACGAAATTTTTAAACGGACACCGACTTCATTATTATCGGACATTTCAACCCCTGCCAGAATTTTGATAAATGTCGTCTTTCCGCTCGCATTTTTTCCGAGAACGCCTATAATCTGTCCCTTATAAATTTCTCCCCCGTCAACAGCGAGTTTGAACTGACCATAAGTCTTTGTAAACGAAGGATATTTTGCAAGCAGGAACGGAAATTTCCTGTTTCTTGCCCTTATAACTTCAAATTTAATACCTTCTCTGAATCTCATATTCTCTGCCTTTAAAAATCCGTCCAAATACTCGTTTATGCCGATTCGCGTTGACTTTACATTAGATATTATTCCGTAAGCACCATGTTTTCCGAAAATGACATAAATATAGTCGCTTAAATAATCCAGCAACACCATATCGTGTTCAACCAGAAAGATAAATTTATCCTGGATACTGCCAATAACCTTCGCTAAATTCAGTCGTTCCTCAACATCTAAATATGATGATGGCTCATCAAGTAAATACATATCGGCATCCTTTGACAGACAGGCATATATTGCTAATTTTTGTAATTCACCACCGCTTAATTCTTCTACATCATTATCTAAAAAGTCAATATTCAGTTCCTGTAATAAATTTCTCCGATGAGCGTCAAAATTTTGAGCATCATATTTTATAACATCTCTTACTTTTCCTTTAACGAGTTTCCTAATGCCTTCAACAAATTGCGGTTTATAAGAAAATTTAATCTCTCCCTTTGAGACATTTAATAGAAAATCCTGCAATTCATTTCCCCTGAAATACCTTATTACATCCTCCCAGTTGTCTTCGCTGTTTATATTAGACAAATTTGGCTTTATCTGTCCGCTCAAAATTTTTAAGGTTGTTGACTTTCCTATTCCATTTTTTCCAATTATTCCGACAACGCCTTTCTTTGGAATCGGAAGGTTGAACAGGCGAAATCCGTTTTTTCCATACTGGTGAATCGGAGTTCCGATTTCATCAGGTAAATTTATTATATGAATTGCCTCTGCGGGACATCTGTTGGCGCAGATTCCGCATCCCGTGCACATCTCCTCATTTATCTCCGGCTTTGGATTCTGGCTTTCAGGATCGACAATTACTGTCTTGCCTCCCATCTTATTCTTCGGACATAAACGAATACAGAGGTAATTGCAATCCCTGTATTTGCATTTATCTTTATTTAATATCGCTATTCGCATATTGTTATATTCATTATCATATTCATGCTTATTATTATGCTTAAAAATTAGGTTTGATAAGAATTTATTTTGTAAAATTTAAGGTATCTTTTCAAAATTTAAGAATAAAACTGAAGTTTTGCGTTTTACTTTTTTGGCAGGTTAAATCTTGCTGTATGTTTGCCTTTATAAAATACTATTTTAAAATCGCAGAGATTTGAAATACTGAAAATCTGTAAGATTTTCAATCTTACAAAATGTTCAGAACATTTTGTAAATATCCGGACGAAGTGAGGTTAAAAATAAAATACAAAAAAACTAATTTTTATGTGAGTAAATTTTTCAAAACGCAAAACTTGAGAATAAAATATAAAAATTTAGTATTTTTCACCCGTAAAATAGAACAATATAAGTAACTATTCAGAGGGTAACAAAATTTACCTACAAAACTTTCAAAAAAAATTAAAAAATTTACCTGTAATTTTTTGGGTGGCTGAATAGTTACCAATATAATTTAATTGCCCTGTTTTATTGAGAGAATACTAATTTTTGTACCTTCTGAATAGTTACAAAATTTATTTCAAAGCTATAAAATAATATCCTTTTCTTTTGTTCTCCATGCTATTGTTACTTTCTTATCCTGATTTTTTGTTTGATTTTTGGATAGACCTTTATCGAATTCAACCATCCAAATTTCTTTTCCTTAAAAGGTATTCTCAATAACTTCAATTAAAATTTTGTTCTCTTCTTCCGTGCCGACACTTATCCTCACATATTCTCCTTTGAATCCTTCCAATTTTCCGAATGTCCTTGCGATGATTTTCTTTTCATAAAGTTTATCAAAAAATTCCTGTGCTGTGTAAGGAAAAACATCAGCAAACAGAAAATTTGTCCTGCTGTCAAACACTTTAAATTTTTTGCTTAAAATTTTACCCAGAATTTCTCTGTCCTTCACGATTCTTTCAACATTTCGTTTCATAAAATCAACATCGTCTAATGCCGCCAGTGCTGTCTCCTGTGCCAGACAATTTACATTAAACGGCGGCTTAACCTTATGCAAAAATTTTATGATTTCTTTATTTGCTATCCCGTAGCCTATTCTCAACCCGGCAATTCCAAACGCCTTTGCCATTGTCCTAATCACAATTAAATTTTCATACTCGCCAGTTAAATCAAGAGATGTTAAATTTGAGAATTCGTAATAGGCCTCATCAACGACAACGATTTTATTAAATTTCAAAATTTTTTCAATATCTCTTCTTTCAATGATTCCTCCCGTCGGATTGTTCGGAGAGCATAAGAAAACAACTTTTGCCCTTTCAAATTTCTCATTATTTGTAAATTTCCTGCAGTCAAATGTAAAGTCATCATTCAGCGGAATTTCGTAATAAATTTCGTTAAAAATTTTAGAGACGCGATTATATTCCACAAATGAAGGATAAAATCCGATGTATGGGGACTGAAAGGTCTTAATGAGCAGTTCAATCAGTTCATCAGAGCCATTTCCGAGTATTATGTTTTCTTTGCAGGTTAAATTTTTACCTGTTGAAGAATTGCAGTAGTCAGAAATTTTTTCTCTAACTAATTCATCTTTATATGGGTAGCGGAATACATCTCCGGATTTGTTTTTTATTGCATCAATTACTTTTTTTGAAGGGCCGTAATTATTTTCATTTGAGGCCAACTTGATAAAGTTCTCACTCATCTTTCCGGGAATGTAAGGTGATATGTCGGAAATATGTGGTTTGAAAAATTTTGAAATGTACATTGTAAATAAATAAAATTTAATTATGTAGTGATAAACATATAAGGTTAAATGTTAATATTTGCATTTAAATTACAAGCATTTATAGGGAAATTTATTTTTAAGAACCTTACTTATTAGTCAATACCTTTAATTAAAAAACAAATATGACTTTTAAATTGTTCGTCACTTGCTTATGCTCACTTCGTTAGTATTTTT
>MTER01000085.1 GCA_002083985.1 Candidatus Altarchaeales archaeon A3 | reverse complement strand
AATCTATCATCAAAGTTTTGTGTGGGCAGGTCTAAAAAAATATGTCATAAACCGATGTGCTTCGGCTTACCCTTAAATATTGAGCACATACCTTTTTAATATAAAAGTTCCACCATCAACAAAAATCAACATAAGAGCGAATTATTTAAATTTCCAAAAATTTCATTTTTCTCTGGCAATAATTTGCCAATAAATTTTTTTGCGAACATTTTACAAAATTTTAAAATATTATAAGAAATTATTAAATTATTGTAACTATTCAGCCACCTCAAAAATTAATAGATAAATTTTTGATTTTTTTGTATTTTTTGAAATTTTTAAAAGTATTTATTTCAAAGAAGTTTAAATCTCCGAACATCAGTGAGGTGAAATTTTTGTACCCTCTGAATATCAGTAATTACAAATTTAATAATAAAAAAGAAGTAACTTCTCAATAACTTGTGGGAAGATGACAAAATATATGCCTGTTTTGCACTTTTTAGAGGTGTTTTTTATAAAATGAGCAGTTATGAAATTTATTTGCTCCAACTTATTGAGAAGTTACGTATTTTTCACTGAAAAATAGAGCCACATAATTCAATTTACCCTGTTTTATTGAGAGGATACTAATTATCCCAATTTTATGGGGTCAGCACAACCTCCTTTATTGATTATCGGAGTCCGATGAAATAAAAAACAAGTATTAAAGCCGCGTTAAATATGAGAAACAGCATTACTGTTTTTTTCATGGTTTTAAGGGCTAAGGTGATGTGTTTTGTGTTTAACTGTTCTTTTTCATCTCCTATTTTGTAGTATCCTGTTTTTTCCAGAGAAACTCCGAGAAATCCTGCCATCGCAGCCATCGGAAAACCTGAGTTGGGGCTTGGTGTTTTTCCGTGGTCGCGTAAAGAGATTTTTATTGAATCAGAATTCAGGAAAAAAAACAGGCTTAAACGCGCTGGAATGTAATTAAAAACATCGTCTGTGCGGGCTGAAAACCATCCTAAGTCAATAAATTTTTCATTCTTGTAGCCGACCATGGAGTCAAGTGTGCTTATGACGCGAAAAGCAACTGCTGCAGAAACTGCTAATGCAATTGAATTCGCTGTTTCAGGGGAGTGTGAAATTAAATCTATTGGAATTGATGTGGCGATGAAAAAAATTGTGAAATAAAAAACAGGGGATATTATTCCGTCAACCATGTTCTCGGAGACTGATTCCACAACCGCTGAAGTAATCTGGCGTTCATTTAAATTTCTCGTGTCCCTGCCCACAAGCATCAGGACAGAGTTTCTTGCCCTATAAATGTTGTTATCAATTAAGTCTTTTAATACGGAATTAGCGCATGTTTCCATGCCTTTTATTGAGAATGTGAATTTTAATGTTATTGCTGATAATAATATAAAAAGAGTGTGAAATTCTGAAATTAAATTTAAAAACCAGAAGACCAGAAAACTGCAGAAAATTATTAGTATTGATGCGGAGATTATGCCGTAAATTTTTTTAAATATTTTTTTTTTATTCCCTGAAATGAAATCATTTTTAAAAAATAATGAAATCATTTTTCCAAGCCATGCGACCGGGTGAAACCTGTCTTTTGGTTCGCCTAAAGTTAAATCAATGATTACTGCCAAAACAAGGACGTAAATTACTTCAAACATTTCATGCTTTTTATTGCCTGCGTTTTAATCATATTATCTCTTTTATTGCATCCAAGAGTTTTTCGTTTTCTTTTTTTGTTCTCGTGCAGATTCTTATGTAGTTTTCGCTAAGCCCCCTGAAATTCGAGCAGTCTCTTATTAAAATATTTTTCTTTAAAAGCATGCTTTTCATTTCACCGGACTTTAAGCCTGTTTTCTCTATGTCAACCAAAAAAAAATTTGTGTATGAAGGATAAACTCTCAGTTTATTTATGAGCGATAATCCGTTAAATAAATTTTGTTTTTCTTTTTTTATTAAAAATTTTGAATTTTCTATGTATTCTTTATCCTTCAGGCTTTCAACTGCAGCAACCTGCCCGGGAAAATTAACATTCCACTCAAGCTTAGCCCCACGTAGTATTTCAATTAAATTTTTGTTTCCGACTCCGCAGCCGACTCTAAGCCCGGCTAAAGCAAAAAACTTTGTCATCGAACGCAAAACAAATAAATTTCCGTGTTTTTCAACCTCAGAGGACATCGAATCCATCTCAGAGAATTCTATGAAAGACTCATCAAGAAAAACGTATGTTTCAGGGGCTTCCTTTAAAATTTTCAGGATACTTTCTTTTGGAATGAACTGACCCGAAGGATTATTAGGCGAACACAAAAAAACAACCTTTATTCTATTCTTTACCCTATTAATCTCACCAAGAACCTCATCAGCATTAATTTTAAAATCATCACAGGAGTTCAGAAGAAGATATTTTATTTCACCACAAAATAATCGTGCGTTAGCTTCAAACCCGGAAAATACTGGGGAAGGAATCAAAACACTATCAGATTTATTCAAAAAAACCTCACAGAACAATCTTATAACCTCAGAAGCACCGTTTCCCGCAATTATGTTTTCAGAGCATACATTATTATATTTCGCAAACTCCTTACAAAGCTCAACGCAGTCAGAATCAGGATACATTGAAATCCTGTCAAGATTATTTCTTATCGCATCAACCGCTTTTTTTGACGCACCACATGGGTTTGAATTGGATGCGAAATCAATTACATCACTGTATTTATATGCGTCATCGCCGTGGCAGGTCATTTTGATCATTTTAAGTATTATTGTATGTGCTATAATTTGGGGCAAGTCGTTGCATAGCGATTTTTGATGTAAATTTTGTCACAAAATTTTAGTGATTATTTGAGGGGGAGGTTTCCAAAATCACATTGTGTTTTATTAGACAATAAAAGCACAATTTTTTGCCGTTGTGAAGTATAATTACTACTACAAATGTAAATGCAAAATAACAGACCTGTTGCTATTTAAGGCGTATTTAGATACCCATCGACATGATTTTCACCATTAAGCAACAACCTAATAATTTTATTATCAAAATTTAATTAGTTGCACAACTAAAATTTAAACGAAAATGAAAATAATATCTTTGTTTAATAATAAAGGAGGGGTTGGAAAAACTACTTTAGCATACCATCTTGCTTGTTCATTGGCTGAATTGAATTATAAAGTGTTGATGTTGGATTTAGACCCGCAATGTAATTTAACTATTTGTTCGATGAACGAAGAAGAATTACATAAAATTTGGAAGGAAGAAGATTCATTTATAGATGGATTTGAAGAATCAAAAAACAAGGCGGATAAAGAGAAGTATGAAGAAATTAATTCTCATACTCGAACTATTCATTATTTATTAAAACCGACAGAGGAAGGTACAGGAGAACTCGAAAAATTACCTCCTCCAAAAAATATTAGAAAGAATCTTGACTTAATTCCAGGTAGAATTACCTTGCACATGTATGAATACAAAATTTCAGAAAGGTGGAGCGGTGTTTATCAGGGAGACCCACTATCTATTAGAACAATAACAAAAATTAGAACTCTTGCAATAAAATATTCTGAAATATATAATTATGATTTTGTCATTATTGACACCTCCCCTAGTCTAGGTGCCTTGAACAAAGTTATTATTTCCACCGTTGATGGTTTTCTAATTCCTTGTTTGCCAGACATGTTTTCTTTGTATGGAATTAGAAACATTGGAAAAGCACTTAGTCAATGGAAAAGCGAGTTAGAAACAGTATATAAATTACTTTCAGATGAAAAAAGGCAATATTTTCCAAAAAAATTTGTACAATTTTTAGGTTACACTATTTATAATGCAAAAAAATATAAAGGAAAAACAGAATGGGATTTAGCATTAATGCATTACAACTATGCAAAACAAATTCCCGTCACAATTAAAAAATGTATTGCCACTGAAGTAAGAGAACATCTAACCGACGAAATGATAAGTGATCCGATTGGCGGCACTTCTGTAATGCATACCCATAATACTTTTCCAAATGCCTCCCAAAAATATAAATTGCCGATCTGGGATATACCAAAGTGCCATAATTTAGATTTGGCAGAAAATGAACGGGCATCAATTTTAGGCAATATATCGAGATATGAAGATACAAAACAAGCATATAAAACATTCACAGAAGATTTATTAAATAGGATTAAAACTATTACATTGATTCCAAAATAACAAATTAATATTTAAAGTTGAATGAGGTAATGCAAAGTATGTTGAATCATTGTACTATTAGTTTGATGTATGCTATTAATCAAAGATGGATGCTAAAGAAGACATAAATATGCAGGCGGATATAGAATCTGCATTAGAAGCGTACAAAAAAAGAAAATTTCGCGATAAATCAATTTTTAAAAAGAGTATTTAATTATTTTTCAGATCGGCCTAAACTTAATAAATCACCTCTTCCAATAATACACTCCATTAAGCATAGAATCAAGGATCCCGAGCATTTATCAGATAAAATAAGAAGGGAGTGGAGCGAAAAGGGACCCATAGATGGTAGTAACCTGTTTGAAAAAATTACTGATTTAGCAGGCGTTAGGATTTTACATTTACATCAAGCACAATTCAGCGACATACATAAAGAAATTATTGATCAAATAGAAGAAAAGGAGTGGTATTTTGTCAAACCGCCCGTAGCGTACACATGGGATCCTGAATCAGAAACTTTTTTTAAAGGATTAAATATTGAATGCCAAGTTAAAGAAAGTTTTTACACAAGTACCCACTATATCGTTAAACCCAGAGAAAAAAGCAATATCAACTGTGAAATACAGGTAAGAACATTATATGAAGAGATTTGGAGTGAAATAGACCATTTTATAAATTACCCCAATCCGATTAATAGTATTGCTTGTAAAGAGCAATTGAAAGTGCTATCAAAATTAACAAATACCGGAACCAGATTAGTAGATTCTATTTTTAAAAGTTATGAAGAGCATCTAAAACAAAAATAATAATTGCGTGTTATCTTTTTGTCACATGTGATTAAAAGTTTATTTTTAAATAAATTTTCGTAACTTCTCAATAACTTGTGGAAAGATGATAAAATCAACCACTATTTGTACTATGGGTTGAAGCCACTACCTCTGATAAAAGAGGTATTT
>MTER01000084.1 GCA_002083985.1 Candidatus Altarchaeales archaeon A3 | reverse complement strand
CAGAAATTTGAAAATTACCTCGCTGTTGCTCGGAGATTTTCAAAAAACTTCGTTTTTGAAAATGCTCAATTTATGAAGTTGTGAAGTATAATCAAATATCTTTCTAATATACCACCACAATCCACATGCTTTAACTAATAATTCATTGATGTCCGCATCATCAGCAATACTCATGCGTTTCAATCTAAATATGTCTGTATTTTGGGAGTTAAATCCTACATCAACGGTTATTCCACACGCATAACCTGCTTTTTTGGCCATTGAAATTTCCCTATCGGAATAATTACCGTTTGGATAGGACAATGCATATATTTCAAATCCGTAATTATGCTCAAGATATTTTTTTGATTGTGAAATTTCATTATACGCTCTTTCACAGGAACAATTTGGCAACACCGGATGAAACATACTATGTGATTGAAAATCTACAATATCCTTCAGTTCTTCTATTTCATTGTTTGACAAAGCCACTCTGTCACCAAATTCTTTTTCTTCTTCAAACCCAAATTCTCTTAAAAATTCCAGCCTTTTTTTATTTGAAATTGTTTTGAGATAATCACGGTTATTGCTCACACAATCCTCTCCATCCCAAAAATGTCGTTTTGTACCTACTATCCCCCCACACAAAAAAATTGTAGGGCGCATATTATATTTTTTTAGTATTGTTTTCAGTTTATAATTTTCTTTATATCCATCATCAAGAGTTATTATTAAAGATTTCGGAGGCAAATCATTAACTTTTCCGGATATTCTTGCTTCAAGAAAATTCTTCAAAGTAATAATATTATACTTGGAGTTTAATACTTTAAAGTGCATATCTAAGGTATTAGGTTTAATATTATGATAAAGAATGATTGTTACTTTTTTTCGCTGAATTATTTCTCTAATAAAAAAAGGTATTAATGTGAATCTCAACACAAGAAAAATCAATTTTCTAATTATTTTAACTCCCCTCATTATTTTTTCAGGATTTAATAGATACCTGCCTAAAATTACTACTATCATTTTAATCAATTACTTTTTCATAAATTTTTAATGTTTCTTTTGCTATTTCATCCGAACTGAACTTTTTAACATAATTTAAAATGTATTCTTTATCCCATTCTTTATTTAATGCAAGTAAAATTTTTTCTGCAAGTTCATCAGAATTCTTTGGCTCAACTAAATATCCTAATTTTTCATTTATAACAATCTCTTCGCTGCCGCCATTTCTTGTTGCAACAACATGCTTTCCACAAGCCATTGCTTCAATCTGAACGATACCGAAACTTTCACTTAAACTTGGCAGAACAAATAAATCACAGGCATTCATCCACAAAGGGATTTCATCATGCGGTTTTGCACAAACTAATTTTACATAATTATTAAGATTCAAATCATTTATTAATTTCTGTAATCTTGCCTTTAATTGTCCGCCGCCAATTATAAAGCATAAAACATTCTGTTTTTCATCTACAACCTTCTTCATTGCATTTATTAAATATTTGTGTCCCTTTATTTCTTCCAGCATACCAACAGAAAGAATAATCTTACTTTTTTTTGAAATATTTAACCGGTCTTTACATTCTTCTTTTGAAATTTGTTTGAATTTATTTGCATCATAAGCATTTTGGATCACAGTAACTTTTTCCTTCTTTACACCAAGTTCTATCAATTTTATATAATTGCTCTTGCTTACTGTTGTTACATAATCTGCCTCACTAATAGCATATTTTGCCATTTTTTCAAAATTCTTATATTTAAAAGGCAATTCATAAACATCAGTCCCATGTCCAGTAATAATTAATGGTTTTTTGTATTTTTCCTTCAATTTCGCACCAACATATCCTGCATAATAGATAAAATGTGCATGGATTATATCAAAATTTATATTCTTTTCTGAAATTAATTTTAATGCTGACTTATATGCTCCTTCAGCATATTTTTCTCGTATAAAATGTATAGGGGGTACAAAGAAGTTTGGGAAATAAACCGAGATGTTATTATAAGTATAATCAATAGGATTTATTCCTTTTCTCCAACATTCAGGAATCCATTCAAATCTTCCAAAAAATTCAGGAAGATGTGGTGTCGGGGCGATAACATAAATTTTATTAAAATTTTCTGCAATAACATCTACTTGTTCTTTAACAAATATTCCCCCATACAAACAGTTTTTATGCGGAAAACTATTCGCTATAATTAGTAAATTTTTAGATTTCATAGTTTTTTATATAAAATATTCCTTAGCAGAAGAACCAACATTAAACAATAAGTCACATATGGATAGATTAGGAATAAATTCGCCGAATAATTGGGGGTAAAGAGAGTGTTTAAAATCGTGAAATAATAGTTTAATATTATTCTTTCTGAAAATATCTTCGTCAAGATACCTTTGTGCTCCAGGCCCATGAGTCGTTAAATATTCATCTGCATCCAATATTTTTAAAATATTTATGATTTTTTCTGTCCCACCACCTTCTACTTTTAGTTCAGATGAAAAAACAAGTTTCGTATCAATTTTCAGAATGCTTACGATTAATTTTATCAATTCTACATTCAGGTCGCATAATTTTGTCCATTTATCAAGAAGTATGTTCTCAAATTTTTGTTCATATTCGTGAAAAAAAGGACTATTTGTATAAAAAGTATGAATGGTTTTCCAGTGTTTAATATTCCAGTCAATATCGTTATTTATCTCCATTTCATTAATCTTTAAAAGCGAACCTTTGTTTTTTATGGGAACTGTAAGCCACAAAGCACCTTGTGGCGTTTTTATTCTGTTTCTATTAGCGAATTCTTTTCCTCTTGGAAACTGTACATCATCAAAGAAAACAAAAATATCACTCTTTGATATCTTGTCAAAATATCCGATCCATGGAATATAGTTTGGTTGATGTATTGCTATTTTCATTTTTATCTCTGAAATTTATGGAATTAAATATGGAGTTTATTATAATTATCAGTTACCAGAACATCTTATATATCAAAAACCCTTCGGCATAATCATAACCTGACTGCGCTCCACGAGTTCTGGCGAGTCCTTTAAAACACTCACGATTAAAATATGCTCTTTTTGATGTCTGGCTGACATAGCAATCCAAAGCATCAAGTTTCTTATCTAAATGTTTTGTGATATCAACAAATAAATTCGGTGTGAAGGAATGGCTTCCATGTCTTAAAATTTCATATTGTAAAATTGTTTCATTGTTTCTAAATGTCCTTACAGATGCTTTCGCGACTGTTTCATGGTCCTGATGTGGATCATTTATAAAAGGTATCAGAACAAGTTCAGGTTGTGTCTCTTTTTGTTTTTCTTCTAATATTTTCATTATTTCTTTTCTGTGCTCAGGGAGTTCCATATTTGGAATATTATGTATATCAATTTTTGTTTTTACCCCAAGAATATGTGTGGAATTCGCACATTCTTTAATCAATCTGTCTTTTTCATATTCTCCAAATTGATTGTCACATTTAGACATAACACAGAAGTATACATCATTCCCTGCTTCAATACATCGTGTAATTAACCCCCCACAACCACATTCTATATCATCTGGATGTGCACCTATTACTAATACCCTTTTATATTTTTGAATTCCCATCTTATTATTTTTATTAAATATTTGTAACTACCCACCCATTCAAAAAATTACCTGTAAATTTTTTGATTTTTTGTATTTTTTTGAAAGATTTACAAGTAAATTTTGGATGCTCATCCCTTTAAATTGGGATAATTATTTTGTGAGAGATATTTTAAAAATCTGTTTAAAAATTATATTTTTTAAGCAAAGTAAATCATATTATATTTTGAATATGCTCAATAAAAAGTGGAGGTTATTTGTGATTTTTTGACTGTTACGATTGATTTGCCTCTTAATATTGAGCAAGTTCTATATTTTTGACAAAAATTGTGAGTTTATGGATGGATATTAATTATCCCAATTTTAATGGGTCAGCACCAAATTTTGCTAACTCTGGAGTAGTTACAAATATTTGAGGTGGTTAAGTTTTATGTGATTTACAAAGAAGATGCTTAATACAGAGTGGAGGTTATTTGTGATTTTTTTAACGGTTACGAGTGATTTACTCCTTACTATTGAGCAAGTTCTTTACAAAGATAAACAAAGAAATTAGATAAAAAACTATGGAATTTTTAATGAAACAGATTGAGATATTTTTATAATTGAAATTCAAATAATCATATGTCCCAGATAATTTAATCATCTCAAATATTTTTTGTTTTTTGATATTTGTAAAAACTTTCAGGATAATTTTCAATAAAATTTATCATAAATTTTGTTACATCTATTTTATCTTTAAGCATTTTTTCTCTCTTTATTTGCCAGTCCTTTTTTGAATTTTCATTTTTTAATATTTCAATTGCTTTTTTAAAGGCATCTTCTTTTTTGTCACTGTCATAATATATCTGCAATCCATAACTATTCATTAATTCGTTATGCACTCCACAAAACTTTGCCTGGGAATCAATAAGTATTGAAGGCGTTCCAAGAATTGCTGCCTCTGTTGAAGTGGTCCCTCCTTCGCCAATATATAATGTTGCATAATAAAGCAAATCATGTAATTTTTCAGGAGAAACACTTATTCTATATTTTTCAAAGTCCTTTTCTAATTTAGATTCAGATGTTATAAAGACCTTTCCGTGTTTCTCCATTTCTTTAACCAATTTAATTTTTGAGTCCAAATCCATCCTGTCATGTGTTGCATTCCATGAAATAAATCTTATTATTATATATTTTTCATCCTTGCCTAAATTTAATTCATCCAAGATATCCGGATTTGGCTTGAAATAATTTGGATGCAAATAAGCAAGTTCTTTGAAGCCATTAAAACGGAATTGTTTTTTACCGAGATATTTTTTAAAAGAGGAAGGAGTCCATACAACACTTATAAAAGGCATAAATAAAATTTGTTGTTCTGTCACGTGTTCTGTGTCTTCTATAATAATACATGGTTTTCTTATCAATGCCGAAACATGAGAAGCATTAATTGCACCCACTCCAAGCAATATGTCCGGTTTGAACTCTTTAGCAATTTTGTACATCCTATAATCTATAATCAGCATATCTTTGATTTTTGATAATACTGATTTGCCATATTTACCAACATTTTCATATTTAAATTTATATGCCTTCAATAACTGAAATGAAACATCTTTATCACATGCTGTTATTAAAAATTCATGCCCTCTTTTTTCCATGTTCCGGATAAAATTTTTAAATACGTGGACATGTGCAGGATGTGCCGCAATATCAACTAAAATTTTCATTTTAAAATTTACTTCTCAATATTTTAAATCCCTGAACTCCTTCATCAAAAGTAAAATATCCGATCCCTTCAATTAAATTTTTTACTCCATCTTTCAGGATGTGTAAGGATGCAAATTTTCTCTAATTTTTTATTTTCTATTAAATTTATTAAATCATTGGTTGTTTTAATGTTAATATCGTTGATATTGTTAATATCGTTGATATTGTTAAGGTTGCTATCCTTATCTATATTATTATTTAGGTTTACATTAAAATCTTTAACTTTATATTTATTTCCCCAGTTTCTTCCCGTATCTGAAAAGTAAGCAACATCATTTCC
>MTER01000083.1 GCA_002083985.1 Candidatus Altarchaeales archaeon A3 | reverse complement strand
CTACATTGTCTTTTCTATTAACATGTTTGTGGTGCGGAAATGTTTTTGTTGTCTCCCAATGCGGAGCATTGTCCCAGCCAATCAATAGTTTATTTTCTTCATCAAACCAGTAATAACTGTATTTTTCAAGAGTATTATCAATCCACACTTCACTTACTCTTAAACTGCTCCCGTCTGTAAGAATCATCTTTGATTTTATCATCACTATTCCCTCTCTTTCCGTGATACTCAGGTCTTCCACTAAATAAATCAGCGATGAAAAATTCCTGATTGTATCAAGAATCAGTATTCCTGACATTTCTCTATTCTTATGAATTTTCCATAAGTATTCATTATTTTTTGTATTCTCTCGGATACACTCTTCCAGAAAAACCACTCATTATAATCTTCATGTTGGAGTGGTTCTGAAAATTCACCTTTTTTTATCTTTTTTTCAAAACCATCAAAATTAAGGGCATATTTTTCTCTGAAACAATCCATCTTCTCCTGCGATTCTTCCATGCTATTCTTCAGTTCCCACAATCTTTCCTTGATTATATGTCTCGTTGCCCTGACAATGAGTTTTTCATCAATATTCATCAATTCCTCGAGCTCACCAGATACATTAACCGTTATTGTTTTCATTTTCCCTTTTTAGTTTGATTTGTTGATTAATTTTATTTTTATTATTTAAATTTACATTGAAATCTTTAACTCTAAATTTCTTCAACTATATCTTCATTGCTTTTAAGTTTTCTTTGAACTTCATTAAAGATAGATGTTTTATCCACCTTCTGCTCCAATACAATGCAAATCCAATCCCGGAGTTACCTGAAATAGTTGTGACTATATAAAACGCAATTAAATTTAGCATATTCTTATGATTTTGTCCTTTCCGATAATAATTTTTATATTGGTAAATTTTTCAAAACGCAAAAATAAAGTATGGCATTAAAATTTTTGATTTATTCGCACGAAATTTTTGAATCAATTCTGTTTTGCCAATTCTTCTCAATTTAATTATTGCAATTGGAACCTTTACACTGCGTTCAAACTGCGGGTGTGTGTCAACCAAACAGACCTAAACACTTATTTTGAAATATTTTATTGGCAGATACTAAGTCCATATAATTAACACTCCTGGATTTTATAAGGTTAATGAATATTTTTAAGTGTGTTTATACGTCTTCGGTTTAATACTTCCTTTGATTTTTTAGTCATCTAAAATTCATCCTTATTCTTGCCAAAAGTCGCTTCTTTTTTCTTACAAGGATCCATTTCCATATCAAATAACATCGCAAAAAGTATAAACTGAATACCAATAATGAGAAGGAATGCCGCAAGCAAAGGAAAATTTTGTGAGACGGGAGTATGGGATATAAATTTACCCCATAAAACATCAAATGCCAGTATCAGTCCGGCAGGAGTCATTATAATTCCGAAAATGTAAAAACCCAACAACGGATGAAAACTTAGAACCCCGTATTTCATCATCAGCCGCAGGAAAAAGTCCGTTAATAAAAGATACGAGACCTTATTAATATAAGTTATGTAATTTATTCCTGACCTTTCTCTTCCGTATCTTGCAGGCATGGAAATGTCAAGAACTACTGCATTTAATGTATTTAACTTAACCAACAAATCATTACAATATCCGTAACGCTTATAAATACCCTCCAAATTTAGTCGCTCAAGTAAATTTTTGGAAATAGCACTATATCCGTTTTGAGGATCCATAATTTGCCAGTATCCGCTTGCAATTTTTGTCAGTAATGTAAGCAAAGAATTTCCGAATAATCTCCATTTTGACATTCCTTTCCTGTATTCTCTACCCAAAAGACGATTTCCTTTTGTATAGTCCGCTCTTCCGTTAATTATCGGCTCAATCATTCTCGGAAGCTGCGAAGGATCCATCTGATGATCTCCAGCCATGACAACTACTATGTCAATTCTGTCTTTCAGTGCCTGTTTGTATCCGGAAATTATTGCCGCTCCGACTCCACCATTCCTTTCATGAGATATTATATGGATTTTGTTGCTCTTATCATCCTCTTCTTTAAATTTCTTTATTTTTTCTGATGTTTTATCTGTGCTTTTATCATCAACAACATAAATTTTATCAATATCTACCTTACAATTAAAAATGCCGCCCAGTGTTTCTTCAATTAATTTTTCTTCATTATAAGCTGGAACAACAACTCCAATAGTATTATTTTTGTACATTTTTTAGTTTAACAATTATCAATTTTAATTCAAAATTTAAATTTGTATATTTAATATGAATAAATTTATCAATTAAATAATCATAAAAATTTGAAAATGCGATGGAAAATTAAACATTTAAAGCATTATGCAATCACTTTCTTTATATTTGCCTGTCTTTTTTGTTCTGTCTCTTTGGTTAATGCCGATAAATTTAATAATAAGCCGGGACTTGCAGCATATTATGATTTTGATGAAGGCGAAGGAAATATTACTCTTGATATGTCCGGGAACTGTAATGACGGGATAATTTATGGGGCAAAATGGACCCATGGAATTTATGAAAAGGGGCTAAAATTTGAAGGACAGGGAGAACATGTTGCTATCCCTTATAAAGAAATTTTAAATATTTCAAAAGAAATAACCATTGAAGCATGGATAAAAAAAGAGCATACAAATTATTTGGGTACGGTTGTTGCGAGTAATACAGACTATGGGTATGTTTTTGGAGTTCTTTCAGATGGGCGCGTCGGATTCTTTGTAGGGCTTCCAGGGGGAGCCATAGGATGGAATGCTGTATGTGTCGGAGGAAATATAAAAAGTGAATGGAATCACATTGCAGGAACTTATGATTTCTCAACAGGAACTGCCGGTATTTATCTGAATGGAAACTTATCTGTAAGTTGCCGGGGAGTAGCAAATTTAACAAAAAATCCCGGTGGTTTTTCAATCGGATATGAGCCAAACAGCGTTGAATATCATTTCAACGGAACGATAGACGAAGTAAAAATTTATGATAAGGTCTTAACAGGTGATGAAATTAAAAAGGACTATGACCATCAATCCGGATATAAAAATTTAAAAGCAAATGATTTACCCTGTTCAAATGACTCGAAGTGCAAAACAAACAACTGCTTTAAAGAAACATGTAAAGATAGCAGATACTGCGAAAATCATTCCGATTGTTATTCCTGCCATTATTGCGACATTGAAAACAATAAATGCCGACCTTTAAAAGAGATTGACTTTCCATGCTCGAATGATTCGGAATGCAAAACAAAAATATGCTCAAAAGGAGTATGTAAAAAGGAGAGAGAAGAAGCAAATTTACCTTTACCTGAAAATGAAAAAAGTAATGGAAAGTCATATATAAAAGAAGTAAGTAAAAGTAAAAACGAGTGTAATTTTGATTTTGACTGCCTTCCTGCACGATACTGCGACAAAGATAATAAATGCAAAAATTTAAAAGACGAAAATTTTGCATGTTCAAGAGATGTGGAATGTAAAACAAATAATTGTTATTATGAAGTGTGCAAGGACGATAGCTATGTTGCAATATGGAATTTCATTATCAGAACATTTATGCTTATCTTTACTATGCTTATATTTTTCCTGCCGGGATTTGCACTCACATTAATAAAAAAAGAAATTCCACTATCCGAAAGAATTCCGATATCTGTCGGATTAGGTCTTGCTTTGAACATTTTGGGAATCTTTGTTTTAAATAAATTCGGATATCCGATAAATTTTTTATTTATTGTTCTGTATGCTTTCTCTTTTGTATGGTTTGGCATATTGTTTTATTATCTTAAAAATGAAAAGAAATTTAAAAATTTCAGACCTAAAGAACGCATTAAAGAAATCACTATTAATATTAAAAACAACAAAACGGGGACTTTAAATTTATCCATTCTGTTATTTACTTTACTCTTTACCTTTTTCCTTCAATATGGCATTCATTCCGATTACGACTTCCCTTTTCACACGGACGAGTGGCAGCATTTAGCAAGAGCGGTTCAGATTATGGATACGCAGACGATTCCGGATGTTGACCCTTATTACAACAAATATCCCATCGGCGAAATGGATCTTGAAATCGGCTTTCATGTGTTCCTGGCGGAGTTTTATATTCTGTCAAATCAGGATCCTGTCTTATTCTATAAATTTTTCCCCGCGATATTTGCCGTGCTTGCTTCATTAATGCTTTTCCTGCTTGTCAGAAAAATAACCAAAAATTTTTATGCAGGAATATTGTCGGTTTTGTTTTTTGCATCGTTAAAATCAACAATCGGAATTTTGGGTGTGTGGTTTTTTGTGCCGTTAAGTATGGACTTTATGTTCATATTCCTGTTCTTTTATCTGTACATTGAAGGAATGAGAAAAAATTCAGCAATATTCCTGTTCTTTTCGGTTCTAATTATATCAGCGATTGCTTTAATTCATCCGCAGTCCGCTTCGTGGATATATCCTGTGATAATTCTTTATCTGTTATTATTCTGCATAAGATACATTTTAAAGATAAATCTGGCAAATATTTTGAAATTTAAAAGTGCAATTTTCGGAAACATTTTGCTCTTTTCATTGCCTTTTCTCTCGTTTATTTACTTTTTTAAAATTTTATGGAAAGGAAGTTTTGAAACAACTTTGGACTTTTTTTTAAAGGAATTTATTATTTTCAGGGGATGTCCTGCTGAAAGAGGAATATGCGAGCCAAATTTTATACCAGATTTTTACGGAACTATTGCATTTATTCTGGCAATTGTCGGACTTGTATACCTTATTTACAAATTTATAAAAAACAAAGAAGACGATAAATTTAATTCATTATTGCTG
>MTER01000082.1 GCA_002083985.1 Candidatus Altarchaeales archaeon A3 | reverse complement strand
TATTAAGATTATTGTTGATATGACTATTTTATTTAATATTTGCATTTTTTGTAGTAATATAAAAAATATCGCGGTTTTTAATCACCTATTTTTAATATATTGAATTTTATTATTTAAATTTGTTTTGTGATAATATTTGATTGGTTTACAAGTTTATGTTCTTTTCTATAGCTCAAATAGGAGTATACTGCGCGAATAACAATAATCAATGAAATGATGATTATTGCCCCTGCGGCATAATACGCTCCCATTTCCACCAGCAATAATATAAAAACCACACTAATCAATAAAGTAACGATGATTATTCCAATCCCCAAAATGATAATTGCTGTATCCGTTATCTTCATTTTTGATTTTTATCCTTAACGTCATAACCTAAAAACTCTAAGTAATCTTTAAATTTATTGTAAGCTTCTTTATATTCTCCGGGTGCTTTATCTAAATATTTACTCGGCAAATATGGCGCCTTTTGATATATCATATCTCTTAGAGCATCCGGATCGGACACGTAATTTTTAAGATGCTCAAATAATGTCATGAAAATAGGTATATAAGGTGCGGTCAAAAGAACGGTAACCTGAATACTGTTGGTTAGAACATTAGAGTAATTATATAGCACATCAACTCTTACATTATCGTCTAATTTTAATTGCTTTCTTAAAAACTCGGACATTTTGTGATGAGGCGATATAAACTTATAATTTTGCGGCACTGCAATAATAACCAATACTGCTTTAGACTTTTCAGGATCGCATTCAACAAGAGCGTGCTCCCGTATCGTAAGATTAACAACAAAATCAAGATTAATACCTTTTACTTCATCCATTGAAAATTCATGAAAGCAGGGAACGATCGGTCCAGCATAGTTTCCGTGCACCCTGAACCTGCCTTCAAAGTCGCGGATATCATAATTTGACTTTGCAGAACCGTCACCGCAACTTATAGATGCCGTAATCATCCTCACCCATACATGATTTAATTGATTATTTATGACATTTTCATAATCATTTGAACTTTTAGATATTTTAGAGATATGATCATTGTCGGCAAGTATAATGCCATCACAGTACATCGCGCTTCTCCCTATGTTTGCCGCAGAATTTGCATACTGTAGTTTGTCTCTAACCGAAAGGATTATAGTTGATGTAATAAGCTTATCTAAAGTATATGTATCCTTTTTTGTTTTAGCGTTATTACTTGTTTTATGGTGCAACCAATCAAGAAATACTGGATTGACCCCATTTCCTGTTCCTCCACCGCCACTGTTAATCAGATTTATCCAATTGTAAGGTTCTGTTTCATTAAAAAATGAATGGTTTTCTTTAATGAATTCTTTAGCAGGTTCCATCGCAAGATACCATGTTTTATCAACACCGCCTCGTTCATCTTTGTTTTTTGAAATTTCAAATAAATTAAATGGTTTTGCTGAGGGTATCCTAAAATTGAACATAGTATCGCTGTCTTCCCCGGAACTTCCTTTTCTCCCGAAAGCGTCTGTCGGAACGCCTCTCTCTATACACATTCTTCTGGATTTTACACCCTCTTCCAGATCACCGCCAAAAAATCCGAAATATCTATCAAGCAACTTGTATTTTGATGTTGGTTTATTTATAAATACGTACAAATCCGCAAGCATCTTTATTCCGCAGCCGCCCGAACCTAATATAAATGCCCTCATATTATTTATTGTTTAAATTAGATAATTTAAATACGTTTGCAAACTGAAGTGTATGCCGTCACTTTCTCCCCACCACTTTATACAAGTTTACCTCTTTCACCTCTCTCCTCCACTCTTTGTATCTTCGTATAATTATAACAATTAGGAGTAATAAAATAATTGTCCCAGCAATCGTTATTGTTGCTTTATTCACATACCCGCAATCAGAAAAACAAAAGGAATATTCTTCACCGGAATCGCAATAGTTGTCGCCGCAGTACGGGTTAGAAGGTCTGCAAATCTCATGGACACAGTTATTGCTTTTGCATTCTGCTGTTTTTAAACAAGAAAAATTATCTTTTTTCTTGGTTTCGCATTTATTATTTGAGCAATATTGATCCGAAGAGCAATCTGAATCCAAATCACAGTCATATCCCTCCCCCATGCAAATTCCCTTAAAGCAGTTCTTATTTTTGCATTCTGAATCACGGGAGCATGACGAGTTTATTGGTTTTAGTGTTTCGCATTTATTATTTGAGCAGTATTTGCTCGAAGAGCAATCCGTGTCAGAGCCGCATTCGTATCCCTTTTCTTTGCACACACCTTTAAAGCAATTATTGGTTCTACATTCTGAGTTTCCAGAACATGTTTCCCCGTTTTCTTTATTTTTAACTTTTACGCACTTATTATTCACGCAGGAATAATCATTACTTAAACATTCCTTATTTTTATATCCCATCGTATTGATACAACACACATAAGGACAACTTTCTACAGTAAATGCATAAACGTAACCATCACGAGAGCCGGCATAAACGTAATCCCCTGAAATCGCAGGCGATGAAAACACACCACTTCCGGTTTGAAATTTCCATTTTAATTCCCCGGTGTTTTTATTCAAACAATAAACATAATTATCATAAGAACCAGCATAAACGTAATCCCCTGAAATCGCAGGCGATGAAGACACACCATATCCGGTTTGAAATTTCCATTTTAATTCCCCGGTGTTTTTATTCAAACAATAAACATAATTATCCCAAGAACCAGCATAAACGTAATCCCCTGAAATCGCAGGCGATGAAAACACACCACTTCCGGTTTGAAATTTCCATTTTAATTCCAGATTCTCCGGGTTTTGAATCACATCTGATGTTTCCCCTGTGTGCTCTAAATCATGGCGGAACATCGTCCAGTCCTCAGCCGCAGTAAATTGTGAAACGATTATTAACGTAATGATGACTGCTGCAAGTTTGATATGGAATTTCATCTTATTTTTAAGCTAATTATCTCATCAACCTCTCTTTATTTAATCGTTCGCAAAATATTTTTATTATTTCTTCATTTAATAGTGATGCAACATCGTCATCTATTTTTCCTTTTATCTCTTCAAACATGGGTTTTAGAATATCCGAAACCCCGGCATATAACTCAGTCTCAGATAAATCATAAGGCAGAAATCTATTAACTTTTTTATATTCATCGCTTAATTTTGCCTCTGTAATGTAGTTATTTGCACAGTATTTAAGCGAGTTTAGTCTGTTATTCTGGTTTATAAGTTCCTCTTTACATTCTTCAAGACTATTGTATTCGCTTGTGAATTTATTTAATTTATCCAATTCGGTATTAAGGAGTCTGTTCCACATTTCCTGTAAGCTGCTATATATGTGGTAATGTCTTAGCTCGTCTTTTATTAATTTTCTATTTTCAAGTGATTGTTTTCTTATATACTCTTCTAATTCCTCTTTTTTCTCGTCTTTTATTATTCCTTTCTCACATTTATCATGGTATATTTCAAAAACTATTCTTCTTTGTTTAGCATCATAAATTATGTTTTTTAAGTCACTTTCAGTTTCCGGTTTAACGTAAGAGTGTTTAATTAGATTTTCATAGAAATTCCATTTTTCATACACTTCTAACCGCTTTACCCCATCATTTATACTTTCTTCAATTAGTTCAGTATCTGCTTTTATACTTTTTAAATATTCATACCTTTTTGTTAAAGCATGATCCTTATATTTATTCTCAAGATCATATGCAGTCTTTTCAAGTAGTTTCAACGCCTTTTCCTCCGGGGGAGGACAGAACCACCCTAAACGTTTGCAGAGGATATTTTTTATGAAATTCAGAACCATTTTAATTTACGGAAGCCTGGAATCGCTGTCTATTATTTCGGATAATCTTCTTAATTTATATGCTGAATCTTTATCGGTAAACATTTTTTTAGAAAGTTCCGCAAGTTCTTTTGAAAGCTTATACTCCCCTCTTTTATAGAATTCTCTCGCCTCTTTTAATGTAAATTCAGGGAAAAAAGTATCAACAAATCGTTTACTCTTTTCTTTATTCATTAAATCTTCTGCATCCTTAAGCAACATTTCTACGTCAGAAGCTTTAATTTCTTCTCTTGATTTTAATCTGCTTTTTTCTTTTTCATCATCAAATAAAATTTTGGTGGCTATTAAATACCCGGACGCATTTGTATATTTTCCTTTGTTATTTTCGCTTTCTGCACTGTTTATTAAAACATTTAGGCGTTCTATAAACGCATTATTAATATTTACCCCAATTTTTTCTCTATCAATATACTCTCTAATCTTTTTTATTTCATTTTTCATTTTTTCTGAATTATCCGCTTTATTTTTCTCTCCCGATATATCCCTGCTTGAAATTAATTCATTATATGTTTTAATTTCAGCACTCTGTTTAGTTACCTGTTCGGGAGAGATGCTTTCAATTTCATCAATTGCGGATTCAACCACAGAGATACTCTCACTATTAAGTTTAAAATCATCTTCCAAAACGGGTAAAATAAATTCCTGTTTTTTGATAATGCCCCCAACTTTTAATAATTCAAATTCTTTTTTAGCAAGCTCTTTGTATTTCGAAACAAAGTCAGTTAATAGGTTCTCGTCTATTTTTTTTGTTTTTCCTTTTTTTTCACGAAAAGGGGGGTAACCCAACCATAATCCTGCCATTATCCCTGAAAGTACAGCTGCTAAAATCAGAATAATCATAAATGTCGTGGCTTCCATTTTAGTATTAATTTAATTTTATTTAATTTTATTTAAAATGTATTATTAATTATTGAGATAAATTGTTTATTAGACATGTTGCAAAATAACTTTTTCACCTTTAAAT
>MTER01000081.1 GCA_002083985.1 Candidatus Altarchaeales archaeon A3 | reverse complement strand
AATCGCAAAGATTTTAAAATATCCGAACGAAGTGAGGTTAAAACTAATAAAATTTAAAGGTGAAAAAGTTATTTCGCAACATGTCTAATGATAAATTTTACCTGTTTGTTTTTATTTTTCAATAAATTTCTCATGTATTGCCTTAACAACATCCTCGCTAAATTTTTCTTCAACAACAAAAGATATATTAACTTCCGATGAGCCCTGTGCAATCATAATTATACTTGCGTCATTGTCCGCAACTATTTTAAATATCTTTGCAGCAACGCCTTTACTCCCGGCCATACCCGCGCCGATTACAGCAATAATTCTGACATTATCCATTACATCAATCTTCCTCATCCCCGAATTTAAACCGGTAGTAATCGCTTCAACCGTATTCTCAATATCACTTTTCTTTACAACTAAGGATAAATTTGATTCGGAAGAGCCAGATACCATAATAATATTTATTCCTCTGTTCCCAAATTCTGAAAAAATTTTTCCCATAATTCCAGGCGTTTCGGCCATTCCAACGCCTTTAATATTTATAATTGCTACATCTTTCATCATCGTTACGGCTTTAACTATTCTGTCTATTACCTCTTCTTTTTTAACAATTACGGTTCCTTCGTCATCCGGTTTGAATATGCTTTTAACCCTTACTGGAATGTTTGCCTCCATTGCCGGCTCTATCATCCTTGAATACATAACCTTTGCTCCGAATAATGCCAGATCCATTGCTTCGGCATAAGATAACTGTCTTATAAGTTTTGCGTTTTTTGTAATCTTCGGATCTGCTGATAATACTCCTTCAACATCTTTTATTATCTGAACTTCAACGGCCTTCAGGTGTTTTGCAAGCAAAGCTGCAGTATAGTCGGAACCCCCTCTTCCTAATGTTGTCGCAGTTCCTTTTATATCTGCTGCAATAAAGCCTGCAACAACAGGAACAGTATCTTTTTCTATTAAGGGCATTAAATTTTTATTTATTGTCTCGTTAATTACAGGCAATGGTCTTGCATGTGAAAAATTTGAGTCGGTAATAATTCCCGCTTCATAACCTGTTAAAGGATATGCTTTAATCCCTATATCGTTCAGCGCTCCGCTTACAATGTGAATTGACATCTTTTCCCCGAACGATATAACAAAATCCATAAATTTAGGATTAATTTCTTCCAGATACCCTATACCGATCAGCGTAATTCTTAATTTTTCAAGCAGCGCCTTTATTTTTTCCATAGCCACATTTAAAATTTTCTCATCCGCAATACACTCTTTCACTGTCTTGTAATGCAATGCAAGTATTTCATCATAAAATTTTTTTGCCGCATCTTCAACCGCTATTGCAGGAAGGTTTGAAATTTTTTTTGAAATTTCTACAAGTTCATCCGTAACTCCGTATAGTGCCGATACGGTAACAACTACTTTATGCTTTTCTCTCTCTTTTTTGACTATTGCACAAATTCTCTTTATATTTTCTCCCGTTGAAACGGCAAATCCTCCAAATTTTAACACTATGATTTTTTCGTCCATTTAAATTTTCCTGTTTGATTTATCTGTTTATCTTAATCTAGAAAAATAATTAAAATTTCTCGCTCTTATTTTTAATGTCGTGAGAACGCTGCGAAATTTCAAAAATATGTGCCAAATTTCTTTGAGAAATTTTCAATCTTTAAAATCGCAAAGATTTTAAAATCTCCGAACGAAGTGAGGTGATAAAAAATATTTCAAATATTTTTTAATAATTGAATTTTAAAATTTAAATTATACTGTTTTAGAAGTCGTCTTTCCACCTTCGGCATTTTGTTCTTTATTGCCTGTCTCTTTTGGTTTGCCGCTTTTCCTGCGGGCAAGACCTTTTCTGATTTTATCCATTATTCCTTCTTTGCTTTTGCTTTCACCTGCTTTCTTTTCTTTTTCATCTTTCTTTCTTTCTTTATTACTTTCTTCGCTTTCCTTCATACCTTCCAGCAATATTGCTTCGTCAGCAGTATTTCTAAGTGCGGAAGAAAAATTTTCCTTTGCACCGACAACTATTGTTGCCTTTCCCATTTCTTTTGCTTTTTTCAGAACAAAATGAAAATCAGTATCCCGTGTAACCAGAGCAATTACATTTATAGCAGGATTATAAATAGCACTCGTTGCATCAACAGCCATGCAAACATCTACATCTGACGGAGTTGTAACTACTTCATAGCCCTCATTTATTGCCGCTTCAACAAGTTTTGAAGGTGCATTTTGATTTAAATAAACGCGACAGATTTTTATCAGACCTGCGATCTTTAAATTTTCTTTAATCTCTCTCAAACTTAAATTTACATCCCGCCTCAACACATTCGGCCCATCTACAAAAACAGCCAACCTGTTCTTTTTTTTCAAAAGATCTTTAAATTTCTCCATCTCAATTATCGCTGATGCCATGTTAAATTAAATAAAAAATATTAATCTGAATAAACACAAAATTAAAGATGCGGTCACCGGGATTCGGACCCGAGTTACGAAATTGGCAATCTCGTGTGATACCACTACACCATGACCGCACATAATATAATTATGAATGGTATAAATTAAATTTTAAAATTTAAATTTTACATTAAATATTTTTTAGGATTGTTTTTTTAAATTTCAGATAAATATATTTGTCTGCTATGCTTTTAAGATCATCAGGTAAATATTCCTGCGGGGCAGCAAGTATGACCTTCTTTCCTTTTTCCTTCGCCTTTTTCATAACCCACTTAAAGTCCTTATCTCTTGTGGCTAACACTATTCCATCAATATTCCCTTCATAAATTTCACTGACAACATCAACAATCATTTTGGCGTCTATGTCCTTAAATGAATCATCATCAACTTCAAAGCCGGCTTTCTCGGACATTTTCTTTACACTTGCTATGTGATCTATTTCCCGTTTTATTATATTCTCCGCGTTTGACTGATGTGTTTTCCTCATTATATCGGGATCGGGATTCTTTAAATAAACGCGTGCAATTTTTATTTTTCCCATGTCACTTACTTTTTGTTTAAGATATTGTAAGTCAATTTTTTCATCCCACGAAAGAATATTAGGTCCATCTACAAAAACACTTAAATTTAAAACATTCGGCGAGAGTTTAGAGTCCTTGTGTTGTTCAGATTGCTGTGCAGGTTCTGTCTTTTTTCGTTTAAATATATCCATCCATCCCATTTTACATTAACATTTTACATTAAATTTAAAAATTTAAAAATTTACTCCTTTTTAGAGAAAGATATCAAAGGCACAAATGTACATCCACACAAAATTGTTTTTTTAATTTTTGTCTGTGAAATTTTTTCAGCCAAAATTAAATTTTGAAGATATCTGCCTCCAACAGGAATAACCATCTTTCCACCTGTTTTTAATTGCTCTATCAATGGACCAGGAATTTCAACTGGTGCGGCAGTAACAATTATTTTATCATAAGGTGCTTCTTCTTTATATCCATAATAACCATCTCCGGGCAATATTTCAATGTTATTATACTTTTTCAGTTTTTCTTTTGTAATTTCTATAAGTTCGGGAATCCGTTCAACTGTATAAATTTTTCCTTTTATTGCTATTTCTGCAAGTATCGCCGCCTGATATCCGCTTCCGCAGCCAATTTCCAAAATTTTATCATTCTCCCGAATGTCAAGCACTTCTGTCATCAGTCCGACGATGCTCGGGGCGGAAATTGTCTGTTTAAAACCAATCGAAAGGGGATAGTCGGAATAAGCATCAGCCATATATTCTTTCGGAACAAAATTTACCCTGTCAACCTTTAACATAGCACTTATAACTTTCTCACTCTTTATGTAATTATACTTTATTAAGTGCTGAATCATTCCTTTCTTTGCTCCTTCAATATCAAATTTTAATACATCCACATTTGTTTGCTTAAAATACCTGCTGTAAATTTGGCACAACCTGTTTTTTTCTTGACATTAATCCCGAAATATAAACGGAATTTCCCTCAAATTTGGTATTAAATGCCTTTTCAATTTTACTTTTATCGCCTGCAAAGAATAATTCACTTCCTTCCCTGATTATATCAGTTGCCACAAAAACAGTCATTTCATAGTTCTTATTTTTTAAATTTTCCAGAAATTTTGAAATTTGATCTTTTATTTCGTAAATTTCATTAATGTCAACAATCTCGGTTTGTCCTATTCCGACTTTTTTTCCGTTGAAATCAAATTCCTTAAAGTCCGCCATAATTATGCTTTCAACTGGTTTTCCCCCGATGCTGCCTTTTGCCTTCTTTATATCAATTCCAAATTTAACAATATCATCTATGCCCACCGCCTTTGCCAGGTCGTTTGCTATTTTTTTGTCTTCTTCTGTTGTTGTAGGCGATTTAAAAACCACCGTGTCCGAAAGAATTGCCGAAAGTAACAGTCCCTTTATCTTTTTCTTTTCATCCGTGTCTTTTATTTCCTCTATGTCGCTTTCAAAATATTTTGCGATGAGCGTTGCCGTGCTTCCTAATGGTTCTGTTAAAAATTTTACCGGTTTATCACAGGAAAATTTTATCTTATGATGGTCAATTACTTCCAGAATTTCTGCTTTTTCAATTCCGTCTGCACTTTGCTGAAATTCATTATGGTCAACCAGGACCACTTTCTTTCCTCCAACATTCTCAATTGGTCTTGGAACCTCAACGCAAAATTTTTCCAAAACAAATTTTGTTTCTTCATTTATTTCTCCTAATCGTGCAGGTGTTAAATTTTTTATTTTTGCATACGCAATTGCCGAACAAATTGTGTCCGTATCGGGACTTTTGTGTCCGAAAACATAAATTTCTTCCATTTTAAATAAATTTAGATAATATGCTGATGTTTTTAATTATTATTTAAAAATTAATTTTTCAAATAAAAAGAATTTTTAAATCATAAAAAATTATCAAAATGTCAGAAGAGATAAAAATAAAGAAAATATACAAGTCTAATAAAAACAAAGGCATTGCCGGTGTTTGCGGAGGAATTGAAGAATATTTTAACCCATACTCCATTATTGTAAGAATTGGATGGGTGATTTTGATTTTGGCTTCACCCCCTGCAGGAATAATTGGATATATATTTGCATGGGCTAAAATTCCAAAAAGACATGTTTTATAAATTTTTTATTTTTAAATTTGTCTAAATTTGTTAATTTAATTTCAAATGGATGTAAAAAATCAAATAAACACAGATGAAAATTTTGAGGACTTAAAGAAATTTTCAGCTCAAATAAGGGCTTATGTTATATTAAGCACAACAATCGCACAAAGCGGACATCCCGGAGGAAGTTTATCAGCAGCAGATATAATTACAACTCTATACTTTCACAAATTACGGCATAATCCAAAAAACCCGAAATTGGAATACAGAGACAGATTTGTGCTGAGTAAAGGACATTGCTGTCCGGCAGTGTATGCTGCTTTGGCATTAAACGGATATTTTGGTCTTGATGAATTAAAATTTTTGAGGAAATTTAACACAGATAATCCGGAACTACAACATTTGCAGGGGCATCCGAATGCTTTACTAACTCCCGGGATTGAGGCATCAACCGGCTCATTGGGACAGGGACTTTCCATTGCTGTCGGAATGGCAATTGCCGAAAAAATTGACAGAAAGGAAGATGATGGGCAGCAATACGAAATTTATGCTTTACTTGGAGATGGTGAATGTGATGAAGGACAAATATGGGAGGCGGCAATGTCTGCGAGTCATTATAAATTAGATAATCTGACAGCAATTGTTGACAGAAATCGTTTGCAGATAGACGGAAATACGGAAGATGTTATGTCTTTAAATTTAATCGGAAAAAAATTTGAGTCATTCGGATGGGATTTAATTGAAATTGAAGACGGACACGATTTTAAGCAAATAATTGATGCCCTTGATAATCCACACATACAAAATAAGCCAAAGGTTATTATTGCAAATACAATAAAAGGAAAAGGTGTTAAATTTATGGAAAATAAAGCGGAATGGCACGGCAAGGCGTGTAATTTTTCACAATGTATTGAGGCGTTAAAGGACTTTGGATTTGTTGATGAGAACGATGAAATTTATAAAAACAAAGACAGCGAAGAATACAAAAATAAAGAAAAACAAAAAGAAATTTATTTAAATTTGTTTGATGAAATTTCAAAATTATAAAATTTCTGTTTATAATTGATTGCTATGCTAATTTGATATTCCTCAAAATTCATGTGTTAACCTTTATGAAAAATTTATATTTTAGTATCTGGAAAGGTCGACCACATCGTTAACACTTTTGTATAAATTTGGTGTAATTCTAAATTATGCCAAATGGCTACAATAAATATATCGGAGGATGAACAAAAACGAATTGACGCTATGAACGCGTATCTTGATGGTGAAAAACCATCTGACGTGTGTAAACGACTTGGACGCTCTTATGTATGGTTCTACAAATGGAGGAAACGCTTTCGGAGTAAGAAAGACGAGTGGTACAAAGAAGAATC
>MTER01000080.1 GCA_002083985.1 Candidatus Altarchaeales archaeon A3 | reverse complement strand
ATATTGTCACCTCGCTTCGCTCGGAGAATATTTTAAATAAATTTAAAATAACAATAGATTGAAAATTATTTCGCAACATGTCTAATAATGATTCATCTAATAATTACGACCTTAATATTATATGGAGAGAAATAAATGGCAAAAGTTTCCCTCCAAACAGGTAAATTTTGTAAAAATAGGTAAAATTTCCGGCAATATAAGAGTTAAATTTTCACCATCCCTTTTCAAAATGAAATTTTGAAAATACACGAACGAAGTGAGCGTATTTCCACAATGAAATAAATTTTATATTCTTTCCGTCAAAATTTCCTTCATCGTTCGAATTGCCTTTAAAATCTAAAACAACATCAGAACAAGTTATTTAACCCATTTATAAATGCAATTACACTTGCCATAACAATGTCCTCATGGATTCCTTTTGCAATCGTTCTTTTTTTTCCGCTACATAGATTTACGGTTACTTCTGCTAACGCATCGCTTCCGCCGCTGATCGCATCCAAATGATATTCTTCAAGATTTACATTTTCATATCCCTTTATCTTTCTTATTGCATTTAATGCAGAATCGACTGTCCCGATACCCTCGCTTACTGCAATTTCTTCCTTTCCATCAATATTTAATTTTACGAATGCAAACGGTTTTTTTCCGAAATCATTATAAACCCTCAAATCAACTAATTTGATATTTTCTTCTCTCTTTCTTCCTAAAATATCATCTGCTATTGCAACTAGGTCCGCTTCGGTAACCCTTTTTCCTTTATCTCCAAGGTCCTTGATCTTTTTTGTTATAACTTCTGCAATTTCATTTGAAACATTGTAATTTAGTTCCTTTAATTTACTTTCAACGGCATGCACTCCGACTAATTTTCCCAGGACAATTCTTCTCTTCGCTCCGACCATTTCAGGTGTTATCGGCTCATAAGTAGATGATTCGGCAAGCACACCATGAACATGAATTCCTGCCTCATGTGCAAATGCGTTATCTCCTACAAACGGGAAATTAGGAGAAATTTTTATTCCGTACAGTCGCTCAACTAATTTTGAGGTCTCGTAAATTTTCTCGGTTTTTATGTTCGTTTCAATTCCCAGATTTTTATACAAAATTTTACATCCCATAACTACTTGCTCCAAATCAGCATTTCCCGCCCTTTCACCGACACCGTTTATTGTGACATGAGGCAATATTACTCCTTCTTCAATTCCTGCCAGTGTATTTGCAACAGCCAGTCCGAAATCATTATGACAATGAACCGCAAGCGGAGTTGAAATTTCTTTTCGCAACATTGAAATTATATTTTTCATTCTTTCGGGTGTGCAAACGCCAACCGTATCGGGAATGTTTATATAATGAACCTTCATTTCATCCGCTATTTTGCAAATTTTAACCATAAAATTTTCCTCTGTTCTCGTTGCGTCTTCCAGACTAAAATGAACCTTAAATCCGTGATTTATGCAATATTGAATACTTTCTCTTGCTTTTTCCATAACCTGCTCTTCATTCATCTTTAATTTATACTTCATGTGTATCTGGGAGGTTGCAATAAATATGTGAATCAAATCAACATCAGCATTAATGCATGCATCAATATCTTTTTTTGTGCATCTTGCCAGTCCGCAAATTTTTTTGGGAAAATTTTTTGAAATTTCTTTCACAGTCTTTTGTTCTCCTTCTGATGCCGATGGAAACCCTGCCTCAATAATATCTGCTCCAAGTTCAACTAACGCTTCTGCAATCTTAAATTTATCCTGCGAAGTTATTGCTACTCCCGGTGTTTGCTCTCCATCCCTCAATGTCGTATCAAAAATTTTTATTTTCATTTTAACTCTTTTAAAATTTCTCTGATTGCAACTAAATTTATTCTTGATTGTGCTTTTATGTTCTTTTCAGCGGAATTAACAAATATTATATTTTTCTCAACCAAAAATCTTATGTATTTCGTAACATTCAGGTAATCAAAATTGTCACTATTTTTAAACTTTTCAAAAACATCTATGCAACCATTAAACATTTCTTCATTTTCATCTTTCAGGGCGTATATAATTTCTTCTATCTGCCCTTTGCTTATCTTTAAGGTCTTTTGAATTTCTTTGTTTATATTTTTACCTCTGAATTTAGTATTGACAATATCCGACAGATAACCCGGTTTTCCGCCAAAATTATTCCAAACAATTTCCTGTTCTTCTTTGCTAATGCCGTATTTCTCCAAAAAGTTCTTTGCTGTTTCTTCGTCAAAATCATCAACGAGCAGATAATTGCTCCTTCCCTGAAGTATCGCTTCATTATATATCTTTTCAATAAACAATGAATCAGAAGATAAAGCAAAGACATGACAAATATGTAACTCTTTTGTTAAGCGGATGAAGAAATTAAAGACCTCATAAATTAAATGTCCGTTTATTTTAATGTCTCCTATCTTTTGTAATTCATCAATTATTAAAACAGGAGTTCTGCCTTCCTTTTTAACATTTCTAATTATTTCCAAAATATATACAAATGCATCATTTGGATTTTCCTTGCTAAAAATCTTTTTCAGCGTCTCTTCCGGGATGGGAAAACCAAACGCTTTGCCCAAATGCCCCATATCAGAGATTACATCGGGACTATAACTTCTTAACTTGTTCATTATTTTTTTGAAAATTCCTTTTTCCGGTTTAACATAAAATAAAATATTGAGGAATTCCATAAATGAAGGAAAGGTTCTTTCTCTTAAATTTATGTAAAAAACGACATAATTATCCGGTAAATTTTCAATTAAATTTGTAATTAGCGTTGTCTTTCCGCTGTTTATCGGCCCGTAAATGAAATTTATTAATTGCGGCTTAAATTTCAAAATACTCAAAATTTCTTCTTTTTCTTTTTCCCTGTCAAAAAATCCAATATCTCCAAAATTTCCTATTTCATTCATTTTAGTAATATTTCTTTCTATTTTACAAACACAACAATATAAATTAATAAGCAATAACAAATAATAAAAACTTTAAATAAGTTAAATAAATAAGATGAACAAAAAATAAATAAATAATTAAACCATGAGGTTGTTAGGTTTCACCTGACTTACGCTCATTTTTCGAACGATTTCGTTTGAAAAATCCACGAACGATTTTCAACGCAAAGTTTTGAAAATACACGATTTCAAAAATCTCAAAGATTTTTGAAAGACAAGGGCGGAGTGAGTGGAACGAAGTGAGCGGACTTCCTTCGTGTATTTTAAAATTTGTTGATTTTTAAAATATAGTGAATCTACTAACTTTTGATAGAAATATCGTGATTTATGTGGCTTCACATGATGGTAAATTCAAGTAATCAAACGTTGATAAATTTACTATAGTCCGGAGATTTAAAAGATAAACTTTTAAATTGTGTAATTCAAATTCATAATGAGTTTTTTAAATTTCACTTCTTTTATTAATTTCATAAGCAATATTTGTCAGCATAAAATTTTTTATGTCCTCATACTTATCATAATGTCCCAACGCGAACATCAGTTTAACATAAGCAACTTCCGGAAACATATCCTCGCAGGGAACAACGCCAGCTTTCAGCAGCTTCCTCCCGGTTGCATAAACCTCCAAATTCGTCCTTCCGAATATTGTCTGTGAAGTCATAGCTATAAATTTTCCATTGTCAATCGCCCTTTTTATTGTGTCAATAAGCGATTCATTTACATGTCCCAGTCCCGTCCCTTCAATAACAATTCCCTTATATTTTTCGCATAAAATTTCCAAAATATCCGAAGTTAATGTCGGGAAATATTTAAGAAGCATAACACTTTTCTCGATCTTTGTATCAAGAATTACGGGCAAAGGTTCGTTCATTTTTTCTTTTGTATTTAATTCATTTAATTCGTTCTTTTCAAATACCTCAAATTTCCTTTCAAAAAAATTGAGCATCGCAAATTTGTCTCCTTTAAAGGCATCCCTTCTGCTCGTGTGCATCTTCCTGACCCTCGTTCCTCTGAAAACAGCACAAAATTTATCATTAGTATCTTCATGCATTAAAACAAAGACGCCTTTATTGTCCGATTTTTTTGTGTCCAGCGAAGCAAAATATATAGAATTTATTAAATTTAAGGTTGCATCGCTACTCCCGCGATCACTACTTCGCTGTGCTCCTGTAAAAACGACCGGGACATTTAAATTTTTCAACATGAATGAAAGGACTGCCGATGAATAATGCATTGTATCAGTTCCATGCGGAATCACAATTCCATTTGCTCCTTTTTTTATGTAATTATAACATTCACTCGCAATTTTAATCCAGTCATCGGGAGTTAAATTTTCAGAAAATTTATTAATGACTTGCTTTCCTAAAATTTTTACACCTGTTTTAGAAATTTCCGGAACCGTGCTTAATAGATCGGATGCAGAAAATGCCGGCTTTACACCCCCTGTTATGTAATCAATTTTGCTCGCTATTGTGCCCCCTGTTGCCAATATTAAAATTTTTCCATCAGCGGACTCGAAGTCATCTCCCTTTTCTGTGTTTCCTTTTTCACATTGCTTTTCTCTTTTTTCAACAATCTCCATATTTGAAATTTTGTCTTTCTTTATTCCGACATTGTAACCGCTTTTCAATTTCACAAACAAAAATTCCCTGCTTTCAAGTTCGTATTCAGGCATCAGATACCCCTCAAAAATTTTATCTTTTGTGGTAATCTTTACAAAATCCCCTGCATTTGTATTATTTGAATTCATTTTAAGTATAGTTCTCTGTCTCGCGATGTTTATCTTTTTAAGAATTATTTTTATAAAGGTAAATTTACATATATATTCTAATTTTTAAATAGTAAAAATTTGATTCTGATATATTAGACATGTTGCAAAATAACTTTTTCACCTTTAAAATTTTTAATTTGCAACAACTCTATTATTTATTTTACTAACTGAACTTGCTCAATATTAAGTGGTAAATCACTCGTAACCGTCAAAAAATAACAAGTAACCTCCACTCTTTATTAAGCATATTCTACTAACTTATAATTTATTTACTAATATTATTTAAAATGACTGAAAAAATAGGCAATTTCAAAAACGAAATTTTTGAAACATCGGAGAGTAAGCGATGTTGTTTTAAAAACGAAGTTTTTAAAATTTCCGAGAGTAAGCGAGGTGATTTTGAATTGAATGACATATATGCAATTGATGCACTGGAAGGTTTAAAAGGACTTCCTGATAATTGTATTGATTTAATGGTTACATCTCCACCGTACGATAATTTAAGGGACTATAAGGGCTTTTCTCTGGACTTAAGTGCAATCGGAAAAGAGGTCTTCAGAGTAATGAAAGATGGAGGAATTGCTGTTATGGTTATGCAGGATCAGACAAAAAATTTTGGAAAAACACTGACAACTTTTAAAACAGCTATTGACTGGTGTGAAAAGGCAAAATTTAAGTTATTTGAAACATTAATTTATCGTAAATATGGGGCCGAGGGGCATGGTGGAATAAAAGATTCAGAGTAGATCATGAATATATGCTTGTTTTCTTAAAAGGAGAAAGACCTGCTTATTTTAACAAAGAGCCGTTAAAAATACCTTCAAAACATGGAGGCAAGACAATGACAGGGGGAGGAACTCGTCTTACAAATGGAATTCGCATTCCAACAAGACCTATAACTATAAACCTTATGAAGTGTAGGGGAACTATTTGGAAATATATGACTGCTGGTGATGGAACCCGTCTCAAACACCAACACCCTGCAACATTTCCTGATAAATTACCTTATGATTTTATCCAATGTTTCTGCCCACCGGATGGAATTGTTTTAGATATATTTATGGGTTCTGGAACAACTGCTTTGGCAGCTATAGGTATGGGAAGGAAATTTTTGGGTTTTGATATATCGAAGGAGTATGTTGATTTGGCAAAAAAACGAATAAGTGAAGAATCAAATTTTTATCAGAAAAAGTTAAAGTCCGATTAGGGAAGTTTATCTGGTTCTTCAAGAGTGTATTCTATTGCTAATGTGCTGGTCATCGCCCAAGAGAGGGGATTTTTCAACATTAATTCATTGAATCTTTGGTTGCTT
>MTER01000079.1 GCA_002083985.1 Candidatus Altarchaeales archaeon A3 | reverse complement strand
TATTTTATATCATAACAATATATAAACCATCTAAAAAATTGTTTTTTATGCTGTAAAATATGATGGAAAAAATTTGAAATTATTATGAATATATTGTAACAATAGATTGAAAATTATTTCGCAACATGTCTAATATTAATCAACAAGCAGAAAATATCAAGATTCTTTTTGAAATCAAAATGAGTGTTGTATCAAATTACAAATTCTCACAACCTAATAAAATTGAGTTCGTAGGGGACTATAAACAACACAAAGGAAATCCTTCTTTGCTACGATCCGACTCAATGTTAAAAGCAATTGGAAAATCAATTAACATCAGGGTTTCCGGATTTGCTTCAACAAAAATTCCTATTATAGTTTTAGGAAATAGCCCAATAACAAATAGTTATCAGAAAAAAGTTGACTTTCTTAAAATATTAGGAGTTATTCAAGGGTTTTGGTCACTCAATCCACAACCAACCAATAGTGATTTTGTTAAAGTAACTCTCAAACAAGGATTTCAGACAATTCAATCTGCCGACAAAATTTTACAACTCTGTAAAGGACTTGTTGAAACAGATTTAAATTACTTTTCTTCAATGACTTCAAAAGCAAAACTTGGGGAATTTATTCGCATTGCAAGTCAGGAGTCAACTGATATCGCCAAAGCAGAAAAATTCTTAATCTTAATCCGAAATTAAAATGATACAATCAAAAGGAACAGAAACGAGTGCTTTTGGAACAAACGGAAGAATCAATCACGATAGCTCCAAATTTTACAATTCAAAATTATATTCAACGCTTGAAAATAAAGAAGTAATTGATAAAACAGAAAACAAATTGCCTGACGAACTCTTAAATACAATTATTCTTGGCTCTGCAGAAAATATGAAAGAGCTGCCAGACAACTCCATTCATTTAATGATTACTTCTCCACCTTACAATGTTTCAAAGGAATATGATAATGACCTTTCATTAGAGGAATATTTACAATTACTTGAAAACTCATTTAAAGAGACATATCGCGTTTTGGCAAATGGAGGACGCACCTGTATAAATGTTGCAAATCTTGGACGCAAGCCATATATCCCGCTCTCCGACTACATTTCCCGAATGATGATGGATATTGGTTTTAACATGAGAGGTGAAATTATATGGAACAAAGCAGCGAGTGCAAGTCCTTCAACTGCATGGGGAAGCTGGCAAAGTGCTACAAATCCAATTTTGCGAGATATTCATGAATATATTTTAGTGTTTTCAAAAGGCGATTATAATAGAATTGCTAATGGAAAACAGAACACAATCACGAAAGAACAGTTTATGGAATGTACAAAATCCATTTGGACAATGAACGCTGAAAGTGCAAGAAGAATTGGACATCCTGCACCATTTCCGGAAGAACTTCCATACCGGCTGATTCAACTATATTCATTCAAAGATGACATTATACTTGATCCCTTTATAGGCAGCGGAACAACAGCGGTCGCAGCAATCAAGTCAAGAAGAAATTTTGTGGGCTATGAGATAAATCAGGAGTATATTTCACTTGCAAAAAACCGACTGGCACCATATCTGACACAGACAAAAATAATATTGGAAATTTAGATAAGATGTTTAAATTTTAGATAAAAAATTTATGTAACTATTCAGCCACCTAAAAAATTACCGGTAAATTTTTTGACTTTTTGAAATTTTTTTTTTCACAGGTAATTTAAAAATCCAATAGATTTTTAAAGATTAAAAACCTGCAGTTTTTAGTAATTTTTGTACCCTCTGAATAGTTACAAATTTATTTTGATATTTTTAAAACAAGAAATGCAAACATCAGAACGAAAACAAAGAAAACATTTGTAATATGTGATGACAATGAAATTTTTTCAATTCGTTTAATTCCATTAACATTTATATCCATTATTCCTTCCTTTTCAAACTTATTTAAAAATTTTTCAATTCCTTCTTTATGCCCTGCCCCAACAACGGCAACAATGTTCGCATAAGGAAATTTTGACTGCAGCAAATACAAATTCATCGCCATATATATGTCCCTTTCAGCAATCAGTCCGTTGTAAAATTTCGGAAATTTCTTCAGCATCTTCGTTATTTTCTCCAAATTTTTCAATTCAAGTATTCCTTCTATTCCGCCAACTCCAAAATTAATATCCTTTGTCATTTTTGGCGAGATTGTCAGCATCTTAATCTTTTCATTAAGAGGTAAATTTAATAGTCGATTTATAGTTATGCTTATATCTCTGTCAATTAAAACGACACCTGCATTTATTTCTCGCGCGCATAGAATTGCCTCTCTCATCTCTGCCCCTGGAACAACATTAAATTTTTTCCCAAGTTCCATTTGAATCTCCGCCAGCAAATAGGAGAGTATATTTGAAGGATTTGAAAATAATGAAGACAAAGAATGTTCTCTTTCAAAATTTAAATCAAAGTTATTTTCCTTTAAAATTTCATACCTCTTTTTATCTAATTCAACTGTAACGAAATTTGGTTTAAGTTCGGAAATTTCCTTTCTGACTTCATTGACACTCTTTTGCAATACATGTCCAGTACCTATTATTTTTATCATTTTAAATTTATTTAAAATCTCCAAGCAGGAGTGATGTGATTTAAAAATAAATTTAAAATCAGAAATTTAAGAAAAATTCATTTCATTCGGAGATTTCAAAATTTTTATTTCCAACCATGTAATCAAATAATGTTAATGCCTTTTGTGTTTTAAATTTTCAATAACTTTATTAAATTTCTCTTTAAGTTCTTTCCCTACAAAATCCCCTTTAAAATAATCAACTTTGGCGGCAATTGATACCTTTGCCGCGAAATTTCTTGATATCTTTCCTCTGTCTTTCTTTTGTGCAGTGCATATTTCAGACAGAGTAAATATTATTCCGTGTTTCGGAGGGAGTTTTTTCGTCCTTAAAAATTTAAAAAGGGCTTTTTCCGCTCCGAGCATTTGAACCGTACTTGCAGGCATAAACGCCAGTTTTTCAAGAGAACCAGCACGCAGCAACAATCTTGCTCCGAGCATATGTCCGGCAAGATATGAGAGATTTGGCGATATTTCAATCATTACTCTTTTTAGATTTTCCTCAAGTTCTGCCTTTAACTTATATAAATTTAAAATTTCACCTGCAAGAAGTGATGCACCGCTTATATATTTATCATCTAATTTCATTCCGAACGATGCTATACCTTCCGTTCTTAGTTTTTCCTTTATTTTTTCGCTTAAATTTATATTTTTCAGATCTAAATTTTCCCTGTTTCCCAACGCTGCGACAGATGCATAAATTTCATGGTCGCTGATTGCGTCAATTTCCGGAAAATATGCTCCGTAATATTCGTGCAATTGTTCATCCATTAAATTTACGGTATTATTTAATTCATCTACTGTGCTGATTAACTGAATTGCTACTCTATCAATTTCAGGCGCTCTCATCTCTTCTTTTGTGATTTCCAAATTTACCGACCATATATGTCTTTTTAATTCATACGGATCTATCATAATTTGTTCTGCTATTTCTTCAATCGGAATAATTTTTGACTGGGAAATTTCAACAAAACGGACATTTTCAAAATTTGTTTTGTCCTGCTTTGCTCGCTCACAGTTTTTTAGACCGATTTCACAGCCGGCTTTGGATTTACTTAAGTCCTCTGCTATTTTACACTCTTCGGGAAGTAAATTTTTTCTCGCATAAATGAGAGATTTTGCAGTTATTTCGGTGCTTTGTCCGGAAATAAACGAACTATGTGATATTATTTTTCCATCTCTTATTGCAAAGCATCCCAACGGGTTTGTCTGAATTTGAAACACTTTAAATTTTTAAATTTTATTATCGCTAAATTTCATTATTTATTTACACATACCTTATCAGAATTTTTATTTCTCCGCCGTCATAAACAATTTTTGCGTTTTCTACTTCACAGGAGCCGTTTATGGTATAATTTAATATCCTTATTTCGCCTTTATTTACATCGCCGAGATTTAATGTCAGCATGTTTTCGCTCCTTTCAACACCCAAAGTCATTACATTTACATCAAGATTTACCGGAATGCTATCAGCGAGGTGACAATTTTTCATGTCTCTTTCAGCAATCAGATAAACATAAATTTTCTGTTCATCTGACGCTCCAGGAATATTTAATCCGCTTCTTTTTACTATTTTGGTTGATTTTGTTATTATTCCGAAAGGGGTCTCTGTTCTTGCAGGAGTACTTTCACCACCATTACTTTTCTTATACTTTCTCCAAAGGAGGAAAAGTAAAAGTAAGAGCAGCAATAATAAAAGCAGCAACCACGGCAATAACGACATCAGTGAAAATTCGGTTACTTCAATAGATAATGATGAATCACCATAACATTCTTTTTTTGCGGATATTGTATATTTTCCGCTATTTTCAATTTTTATTGTTGCACTTCCGTTAATATCAGTTGTTCCGGCATAAGTTCCGTTAATTAAAATTTGGACGCCCTCAACCAGATTTCCGCCTTCATCTCTTACCATATATTTATGTTTTTCTTTTGCGTTTAATTTGGCATTTCCTGTTAAATTTAATTTCTTATTTTCCACAGATATTGTTTTTGCTGCCTTTTCATAATATTCCTTTTCAGCAGCCAAATTTAAATTCCCGCATTTTTCTGCAACAACTTCTTCTCCGTTATTTATTTCTTTATTTAACTCCGAAATTTTAATTTGGACATCAATCGTATTGTTATTTTCATCAATAACATTAACGCTAAATTTATCCATAAACTTCACAGCATCCGGACAGACAATATTTAATTTTCCATAAACAATAAATTCCTTTTCACCTTTATAATTCCCGTCATCAATGAGTATTTTATATTTTCCAAGAGTTAGAGAAGTAAATTTTGCATTTCCGTCTTTATCTGTTTCCGCATTGATTATTTTTCCATCGGGTGTGACTATTGAGATGTTTGTCTTTATGCCTTTTCCTTTTGAATTCTTTATATTTGTATCAATTTCCCTATTTGTTTCTATATTGTCAGGAATATTTATTTCAACATTGGTGCTCTTCTTTATGGAAAAATCACCTTCTGCTTTATAGTAACTTTCCCTTTCCACCTTTATTTTTATATTTCCTGCTTTGTCGGAAGAAAATTTAAATTTTCCTGCATCATCAGTATATCCCTGAATATTTGCTGCTCCGCTGACAATAACACTGGCGTTTTTTATATTTTTGTTATTTCCGGCCACAAAAACCGCACATTCATCATCAACGGCACAGTCCGAAAAGGTTATATTTAAAGGATATTTTACTGGCTGCGTAAGAATACATGATTTGCCCAAGGCCTCTTGTTCCGTGCAAAAACTTGCATTTACGATAGACGGCAGCATACTTAAAGATAATGCCACAAAAAATACAAACACAATGTGTTCTTTTTGAAATTTGTTCAGGATTTTTCTTTCCATTTTTCAGATTTTGATTTTATTAATTATACTTTTAATTATTTTATTAATTATACATTTAAATTTGACCAAATTATTATTGATAAGATTAGACATGTTGCAAAATAACTTTTTCACCTTTAAATTTTATTAATTTTCACCTTTAAAATTTTTAATTTGCAACAACTCTATTATTGTTATTGTTCAATTTCTATATTTTAAGAAAAACTTCACAATTATTGCAGCAATTCATCCAATCTTCCCGTTTCAATTCCTTTCTTTATTTCTCTTGCAATCCTTCTCCCCGTGCTCATCGGCTCATCATACCTTATTTTTGTGTACTGCGAACCGTCAATATATAAATTTGTTCCTGCAACAATCCTCGCAGAGACCTCAATTGCATAAAATTCCATATCTTCGGTAAGAATTGTCTCAATGCAAAATGGCCCCCACAAACCGCCAAAAAATTTCTTTGAGGCATTAACTAAATTTTCACCCATTTCAAAGACCCTCGGCAGCAGTGATTCCCTTATTACCACAGGAGTATTACCAACAACAACATAAGTCGGATTGATTTTATCGGAAAATTTTGGGGGAATTCTTCCTATGCTGTCGGCATTGCTTTCATATCTTATATCTATCCCAAAAAATTCCAGTTCATGGTCTAATTTTGAGTAAAAGTAATGCGGATAAAATCTCGTGCCGACAACATATTCCTGAATTATGTAATCGTCTGCTTCTTTTATATTTTTCATTTTTTCATAAAATTCCTTTTCATCACTAACAAAAAAATAACCCTTGCCTCCTTTTGCACCGTAAAATTTTATGATGCATGGCCGGTCTATTTCATCAGGGCCGTCAAAAATTTTCGGAACCTTTATTTTTGAATCATCGAGCCATTTAAACATCTTTCTCCTGTCGCTTTCCCATTCCAATGATTTTCGGTTCCCGAAAAATTTTAAATTGCTTTTCAGCATATTTTTATAGCCGATATATTCAACAAAACTGCCGTGAGGAATAAAGATGAAATTACTGAATTTATCATTAAATTTTTCACCAAGCATATCACTGTAATTATCAACTATTAAAATTTCATCGGCAACCTTAAAACTATCGTAAATTTTTACCATTGGCTTTTTGGTTATGACTGCAGTTTTAAAGCCCTCTTCTTTTGCTCCCTTTAAAATCTGAAGTGATGAATGGCTTCCGATAGTTGCTATTACAGGCATCATTATAAGAATATTATTAAAAATTTGTAAATAATTAGAATGCTGAATAAAATTTAAGTAAAAAATAAGTAAAAACAAAAAATAAGTAATAACACAGGGGTAAAATTTAAAAATTCAGAAAATTTTCCCTTGTTAGACCATTTAAATTTTTTCTCTTTTAATTTCTTTGATTTTGGTTATGTGCCAATAAAAGAGAACATTTTAAATATAATTAATCAAAATTTAACATAGACAACAATTTACTCATAAATTTAAATGTAAAATCAAAATTTCATTTAATTTTTTTACTATGAACATAAGTGAAATGTTAATATTCCTATTCATTTGGTATTCAACTTTAATTTTTGCATTTTATTGGATTTTAATATAATTAGTGTCCAAGTATAAAATTTTGAAAAAATTTTAACTTTTTCAAGGTAGAATATTGCGTTTTTGACAAAAATTATGAGTTTGTGGATGAACACTAATTAAGTGTGAAGAATATAAAATTTAAAAATCCATAAAATTTAACGCTCTGGCCGGGATTCGGACCCGGGACACAAGCTCGACAGGCTTGTATGTTAACCGCTGCACTACCAGAGCAAAGTTAAAATATAAAAAATAAAATCCCCCCTCCAGGATTTGAACCGGGGATCTTCCGGTAACTGCCTATAGCGTCCCTTGCATTCGCAAGTTATTTACTGACTACAGCCGGACGCGTTAACCGCTACGCTAAGGAGGGATTAAATTTCTCTACATTTTAATTATGAACAGGACATTAAAAAATAATGAATAAAACATAATTAATTTCCGTAAAAAGATAAATCTAAAAATGCAAAAGCCAAAACTTAAATTTAAGAGTAAATTTATATATTTTGACATAATATTAGTTGTAATAGTTATTATCGCACTTATCATTACATGTCTTATTAAATTTCAATGAAAACAGTAGTTGCAACAGGGGTCTTTGAAATTTTGCATCCAGGTCATATAAAATTTCTTACCGAAGCAAAAAAACTCGGAGATAAATTAATTGTAATTATAGCGAGAGATAAACTTATAAGCAAACAAAAGAATGCAGTTATTCCCGAAGAACAGCGGCTTGAAGTAATTAAGGCATTAAAGGTTGTTGATAAAGCAATCTTGGGCGATAAAGAAGACATATTTAAGCCGATAGAAGAAATAAAGCCATATATTATCGCGCTGGGAAAAAATCAGGATGTGGATGAAAAAATACTCACTGAAGAATTAAAGAAAAGAAATTTAAATATTCAGGTAATCAGGATTGAAAATTTTTATAACAAAAATCTTAATTCAACAACTAAAATAAAGGAAAAAATTTTAAAATTAAACGAAGCAGGTAGAGGGTGTCCGACAATTAACAAAAATCAAGATTTGCTATAGTAATGGTATGCGGATGCCCCTAAAATTTGGTGCTCATCCCTTTAAATTGGGTCAATTAATTTATAAGAGATCTGAACTTGCTCAATATTAAGTGGTAAATCACTCGTAACCGTCAAAAAATAACGAGTAACCTCCACTCTTTATTGAGCATATTCAGAGATCTTTTAAAAATCTCACCTCGCTGATGCTCGGAGATTTTTAAATATTCTGATTTAAAAATACTTAAAAGAAATCTCATTTAAAAATCCAAAAGATTTTTAAAGATTGAAAACTCACAGTTTTCAGTAAAATCGAATATTATAAATTTAATTTCAAACACCACATTTATAAAAATATTGATAAAAAACAAAGTATCATCTCAAAATTTATGGTAAAACATAAAAATTTGAGGGCGTAATTAATAGGTGACCGTTGGTGCTTACCACTATAAATCGAAAAAAATAAAAAGCAATATTTTAAAAATTACCCTTAAAAGAAATTTTAAAATTTATGTATTGCGAAAAAAAGTCATCTATTTTTATGCCCTCAAAAATTTAACATTTTTCACTGAAAAGTAAAGCCACAAAACTCAATTTACTCTATTTTATTGAGAGAATACAAAACAACATATAATTATTCCAATTTTATTGAGTCAGCACCAAAGATCGCCATTGAAATATGAAAAGTATAAGATTATTGTTTCGCTTCATCAACAGTTTATCCTAAAAATTTTCTCAAATTTGCCGCCCTTAAAACATACTCCCCTAAATCCTCGTTTTTATTTTTCCTTAATGAGCCAGCAATATAATCAGTTATTTGTTTGTGCTCTATATCTGCCTCAAAATCCACGGGAAAATTTCTGACTTTATCTTCAATGCCTTTTGGTAAAAACCATGTATCCGGATTAAAATATCTGAGTGAATCCCTTAAATCATCTTCAAAATTTACATAAACCTCTTTGACAAACCGAATATCATCTTCATCTAAAGCATTCAGTCCCAAAATTTCCGGGGGCAAACCAATGGAATAAAGAGCGGATGTAAATGTTATTACCCTGGGCAATGTAATTCCTCCTACATTGCGCGCATAACCGAACAGACCTATATGTAGCTTCCTTTTCCTTCTGCTCGGGACATACCTTGCGACCATGTTAATTATAGGTGCCAGTTCTATAATTTGTTTTTGGTATTCCTGAGAATATTTTTTAACTATTTTCAGACACATTTCTTCATCCACTTTCTGAGGCGGACCTGTTTTTCTTTCCAAAAGTTTCTTTGTGGCCTTTCTGACATCATCAGGGGGATTGTCATATTTGAATGCTGACTGAATGGTAAATGTATGGACGCTTGGATATTCTTCCGATATCTTTTCTACTGTTTGTGGTCTGAGATTACCTCTGAAAGGAGCCGAACCGACACCCAGGATAGGATAAATTTCAACACCTATATCCCCGGATAACATTTGGAGTCGCTGAAGAGCGATCTTGTTTAAAAAGACCGCACTGATAATTCCGTAATTCATTGCAGGGTCAGACCTTGCAAGAAAGACCCTTTGAGAGTCAATATTCTTGTCTTTTAAATAGTCCTTTGTTATGTTGTGTGCATTAAGCATGTGTTCCATATCTTCAAAGAGAGGTATAACATTAATTCTTTTGGGCATGAATTCTCCAATCCATTCAGCAATTGTTATATCTCCTTTCCTGACTGGTTTGTTCTGTTTTCCAGCAACAAAATCACAATAGTATCTGTAAATTCTGTCAATACTATTATAAGAAGCTGTCATTGGCAGGATAACCTCAAATACAGGAGGGATATCTTCTTTGTAAAATAATTTAGCAGCATCAAAAGACCTGGGTATGCCTTCTAATGTCTCTAATAAAATTTTTGCCTCAGCTTTTTCTACAGTCGGATTTGGCACTCTTAGAGTTATAAATACATCTTCGCCCAATATTTTTTCCTTGAAAAATGATTCGTATTTTGTCAGTAATTTTTTGACCACATAATTATCAACTTCCTTTCCTTCGCAGTCCCACATTTGCTCATCACAACCCAGATGAGAAAAGGTATAATATGCTTCCTGTATCTCATCTTCTCCGCCAAGTTCGGTGTTCTCTGCAAAAAACGGGGAATTTACATTATCCGGATGTTGTGTACTCATACATTTTGGTATTTTTCTTTTCATTTTGAAATAGTTTAACTTTTTTATTTTTCAGTTATTTTTTCAACTTTCCATTCATCTGAGACCCATAATCCTATTATCTGTGCAGACGGTCGCAAATTTTTCAGTTTTTCTGCTGCAATTGAAATTTGTCTCTTGTGAGTTTCGTCATCCACCGGATTACCAAGACAATCATGGTGCCCGGCCACAAAAATAATATTTAAATGTAAATTAGGTCTTTTAAGAGATATATCTATCTTTTTAAGAATACTTTTTATATCTTTATGATTTTCACCTGCTAAAACACCATCCATTCCGGCGTCTGTTATCATATCAACATAATCAGTAGAATAGTTCTCCTTTATCCATTGAATTACTGGTAATTGCACCCTGCCATCCATACAGTTTAAGCATGTAGTAAATATTCCTTTCATAGTGTCCTCAAGTTTTATGTTATTCATACATTTAAGATTGTAAACATCAAATATCACTGCATTTAATTTATCTTTATTGTACTCGCTGCCCGGATTAATTGAAACTGTTTTGCCTACAACTTCCTTAAATTGTCCAGTAATTTCATAAGATTCATGAGCATGCCCATGAAGAGTTAACATAGGTTGCTCTCTTTCAATAAATTCTCTAACGGCTTTGCTGCCAATATGCGATCCATCGGGATACACCATGTCAAGATTTGTATTCCATGGTGGAGCATGTATCACAAAAATTGTCTTTTTCGGATTGGATTTCTTTGCCAAACTTTTTAGATTATCCTCTATTGTAGTTTCGTCATTTTTTTCAGCACTTAAAAGTCCTTCTACAGTATAGTGATGTATGTGACGAGTGTATCCTAATTCCGATAGCAACAATAAATATTCTTTTTCTAATTTTTTTCTTTGCTCATCTTTACATATAATGAGTTCACGAAATTTTTCATCACATTCATCAGACAATCCTCTTGTTTTTTTAGTATCATGCTTTTGCCAGTCTTTCATTAGAAAAGGTAGTGGTGGGACATGACTGTAACCGCAGATATTAAATTGGTTATTTAGTTTATGAACTTTCATATCTAATAATTTGAAATATCCTTTTCGCGCTCCATCTTCCAAGAGAGTCATATTAACTTTAAAATCATCATTCCCCATCATCAGATAAACCGTTACAGATGGATTTTCTTTTTTGAATTTTTTGAACATCTGAATTAATTTGGTTCTTATGAATTTTTTCTGTACCTCAATAAGGTCGTCAGTAGAATATTTAGGAAGAATATCGCCGCCAATAACTATGGAATTCGCATTTTCCAGTAAAGATATTTTAAAAAGCGCTTTATATAATTTTTCGGATCCGTGAATGTCAACAGTATAAATGATTACATGCTTTTTCTTATTTATTATTTGAGTCATTTTTTCATACATCATTAAGTTTAAAATCCTTTACTTCTTTTAGTATCTTTTTTAAAGAAGGCACATCCCTGAACCACTCATTTCCAGTGATTTCGTTGGTACATGCACAATAAATCTGCGAAATTAAGAGTTTCAATCCCTGAGGCAGTGGTTCCGGACTCAATCTGCAAATCTCTTTCCAGTGCTGCCTGTTCTCTTTCTTTGCTTCTTCTGTAGCCCGATGCCATGCTGTATTGCGGTAGTATATCCTTGCTATCTCCTTACTCACAGGCAATCCATCTAAGTAAAACGGCACTCATCCAGCGTGCCAAGGACATCAACCAGCATCAGACGATGTTTGCAGTCAAAGCCAGCTTCTATTTTTCCATCTTCATTTACCAGCCCTATCTTTGAAAACTCCTCACTTATAATATTATTAACTGTGTTTGTGAGGTTTTTCAATTTGACTATTTCATCATCACTTAAGCAGGAGATTTGTCTGGCTTCTGACCAGGTTAAGTACCTGTCAGTTATCTCTAATTTGGTGGAGACATCTAAGAAAGGAGGGTCTAATTTCTGACCAGGAACGGGCATGCTATCTAAACCCATGTCCTCATGCTTTATCTCGCCATCTTTTAGCCGTCTGAAAACACTGCTACCNAAATTCCTGTAGATAACCTCAAGAGGTATCAAAAAACCTTCTTTTTCGCGTTGGCAGATTGAATAATCATATTTATCGTTTTTAAGTTCGGGTTTTATCACTTGTAATAGTTTAATTTCCATTATATTCGCGGGCTCCTTAATATCTCTGAGTTTTTTGATCTTTCTCCCCTCCACTAGTCCTATGTAGTGTGTAGGAATACTTCTTTCTTCAAGTTTTTCAAAAAAGTATGCACTAAGAATTGCAATTGCAGCCCCTTTATTTGGAATATGGTCGGGCATCTCTCCCCAGTCAAATACTGAGTATCTGTCTGAAAAAACAAATCTTCCGACACCGAGATTATTTTTATTGGCTTTTTTTAAAATTTTAAGGTCTTTTACGCTACCCATTTTGCATCACCTCCTTGTCATCTTTTTCCAATAATTGCTTAAGTTTTTCCTGGTATTCTTTTACTCTTTGTCGAACTTTTTCGTTTGTTAGAGACAGAATTTTGGCAGCTGCCAGTGCTGCGTTTTCCGGCTCCAAAACCACCATTGGTGCTACGCCTGACGGCATTCTTATACTTGAGAAAATGTCTGCACCTCCAAACTTATCACTATATGGTGGGCAGGCAATAACCGGGCAAAAAGTTTGAGCATCAGTAAACCCGCTTAAAGCATTGCTTCTCCCTGCAACGGTAATAAACACAACATTTTCTTTTTCGTATTCCTTGATCAATTCATAGCATTTCAGGGGCACCTTATGCGCCGATGCTACCCGCAAAATACTTTCAATTCCTAATTTATCCAAACTCTCTGCAATTATTTTTGACCATTCTATGTCACTTTTTGAACCCATAATTATTATTACTTT
>MTER01000078.1 GCA_002083985.1 Candidatus Altarchaeales archaeon A3 | reverse complement strand
ACGCTATGAAGAAGCGGAGAAAGAATATAGGGAAGCAATAAGGATAAATCCAGATGATGCTAAAGCACATTATAATTTAGGAGTTTTATTGCATGATTTAAAACGCTATGAAGAAGCAGAGAAAGAATATAGAGAAGCAATAAGAATAAATCCATATGATGCTGAAGCACATATTAATTTAGGAAATTTATTGCAAAATTTAAAACGCTATGAAGAAGCAGAGAAAGAATATAGGGAAGCAATAAGGATAAATCCAGATTATGCCGACGCACACTATAATTTAGGAAATTTATTGAAAAAATTAAAACACTATGAAGAAGCAGAGAAAGAATATAGGGAAGCAATAAGGATAAATCCAGATGATGCTGAAGCACATATTAATTTAGGAGTTTTATTGTATGATTTAAAACACTATGAAGAAGCAGAGAAAGAATATAGAGAAGAGCAATACAGATAAATCCAAATTTTGCTTTTGCACATTATAATTTAGGTCTGCTATATGAACAAAGTGGAAAAATTAATAATGCAAGAGTAGAAATTTTAAAAGCAAAGGACTTATTTGAAAAGCAAGGAAGAAGCGAGGATGTTAAACAAAAATTTTAAACAATTTAAAATAAAATTTTATAAATTTATAAACAAAGAAATTTAAAATGGCAAAACAAACCAAAACAAATACAAAAACAACAGGGAATAATACAAATGATGTGGAGGGCAAAATTTTAAAAATTTTAGAGGAAAACGCCAGAGTTAGCGACGAAACAATTGCAGATATGGTCGAAATAAGTAAAAACGAAGTAAAGAAAACAATAGATGACCTAAAAAACAATGGCATAATAATGGGATTTAAGTCAATAATCAACTGGAAAAAACTAAATAAGGAAAAAATTTCTTCAATCCTGCAAATAAAGGTTATTCCGCAGGAAAGAGAGGGATTTGCAAAATTTTGTAAGGAAATTTCAATGGATAGTAGAGTTAAGGATGTTTTTGTTGTAACAGGGGATTACGATGTTCATATTTACATAGAAGCAGAAAATATGGATGAAATTTCAGAATTTGTCACGGCAAAGATTGCAACAAAAAAAGGAGTCATCGGCACAAATACACACATAGTTATGAAGGAATTTAAGAGGAACGGGGCAAAATTATTTGAAGAAGAAAATAAAAGAGAGATTATAAGTATATAAAATTTAGTATATAAAATTTAGATGATGATAAAACTCTGAATAATATGTCCATCCAGCAAATTAAACAAATACGGAAAGGTGTATGGGAGGTTGAAAACAATCCGGTTCCAATCAGAATTTACGGAACTGAAAAGATAGTTAATGCAATGGAAGAAGATGTCATAAATCAGGCGAGAAATGTTTCCCAGCTTCCAGGAATTGTAAAAGCAAGTTTAGTTATGCCTGACGGGCATAAGGGATACGGATTTCCTATTGGAGGAGTTGCGGCATTTGATATGGAAAAAGGAATAGTCAGCCCTGGCGGGGTGGGTTATGATATCAACTGCCTTTCGGGAGATACTAACATATTATGTGAGCAGGGATATTATGTTAAAATAAAGGACTTTGAAGAAAATTGGGAAAAAAAAAGTTTGATATCTTATGATCTTTCCAATGGATATTCAGAAGTTACCACTGTCAAAAAATTTATTAAATTTAAACCGAAAAATTCGGTTTATAAAATTATTACAAAAAGCGGAGAGGAAATAACTGCTACTGAAGATCATCCGTTCTGGACTCCAAAAGGAATGCTCACTGTAAAGAACTTAAAAATCGGGGAAAAACTCGGAATGTATCATTTAAAAGGCGTTCCTTATGAAGAACCAGGTGATGAAGAAATATTGAACTGGAATAAAATTAAGGAAAATCTTATTATTTTGGAAAAGACCTTTCAGGGAAACACTATGCAACAGGTAATGACACAATTAAAAAAAATAAAAATTTTACCTTTGAAGTATAACTCGCCGCAAATTTCTTATTTATTAAAAATAATTGGTTTTGTTCTTGGTGACGGATGCCTTTATTTTCAAAATAAAAAGGGAAAGGGAACCGTGTCATTTTCTGGAAAACTAGAGGATTTGGAACAAATAAGAATGGATATTTTGAAACTTGGATTTACTCCGTCAAAAATTTACTCCCGAAAAAAACATTGTAAAATTAAAACCGAATACAAATGCTATGAATTTGAAAATACAGAACATAGTATAAAGGTTGTCGACAGTTCGTTTGCCGTTTTGTTATTTTCTCTGGGTGTTCCAATAGGTAAAAAGGTTGTGCAGGAATATAAGATTTCTTCATGGATACTTAAATCAAAATTATGGCAAAAAAGATTATTTCTTGCATCGTTATTTGGAGCGGAAATGTCATTTCCAAAGGTAACTCGTAACGGTTATAATTTTGATGCACCATGTTTTTCAATGAGTAAATCAAAAAAATTTGAAGAAAATGGAAAAAAATTTATGCTTCAGATTATTGATATTATTTCTGACTTTGGTATAAAAACACAAAAGATTGGGAAAAGAGAAGGAAAAAAAGAAAACAAATCAGTTCGTTTTAAAATAATGGTCTCAAACGACACGGAAAATTTAATTAAATTTTATGAGACGATAAATTTTGAATACAACAAATCTAAAAGAAACGAGAGCAATGTTGTTGTTCAGTATTTAAAGATAAAGAACAAAGTTATTAAAGAAAGAGAAGAAAAAGCAAAAGAGGCAGGAAAACTTTACGAAAACGGCAAAAATCCATCCGAAATTTATTCTCTGTTGATTTCACAATGGGTTAATAAAAGATTTTTAGAGAGGTCTATTTATAGAGGAAGGAAAGGAAGTCCGAGAATTGCCATGAATTTTGAGACCTACGGCGAGTATAAGAAGAGTATAACTGATGACGGGAAAGAAAGGTATGTTTGGGATGAAGTCGTGAAAATTGAAAAAGTAAATTTTAATGACTATGTTTATGATTTTACAGTTGAGCACAAAGATCATAATTTTATTGCGAATAAATTTATCGTATCTAACTGCGGCGTCCGGCTTTTAACAACTCCTTTAACCGAACAGGATATAAAGCCGCGATTAAAAATTTTAGTAGACGAATTATACAGAAATATCCCGAGTGGTGTCGGAAAAGGCGGAATTTTAAAGTTGGGCATTGACAAGATAGATGAAGTCGGGAGAATGGGTGCAAAATGGGCGATAGAAAATGGTTATGGAATTAAACAGGACTTAAATTTTACGGAAGAGAACGGATGTATTGATGGTGCGGATACCTGCAAGGTTTCTCAAAGAGCAAAGATGAGGGGAAGGGACCAGCTTGGAACATTGGGGAGTGGAAATCATTTTTTGGAAATCCAGAGAGTTGAGGAAATTTATGATGAAGATATAGCAAAAAAATTCGGATTGTTCAAAGGACAGATAACTGTAATGGTTCACTGCGGAAGCAGGGGCTACGGCCATCAGATTTGCGATGACTATATTAAAATTTTGCTTTCTGCCACAAGAAAATACGGCATAAATTTATCTGATCCGGAACTGGTCTGTGCTCCTTTAAATTCAAAGGAAGGAAATGATTATATTAAAGCGATGCATTGCGGTGTCAATTATGCCTTTTGTAACAGGGAAATGATAACACACTGGATTAGAGAATGTTTTGAAAGACAAAAATTTAATATTGACCTGAAACTTGTGTACGATGTTTGTCATAACATAGCAAAATTTGAGAAGCACAAAGTTGACGGAGAAGAAAGATTGTTGTGTGTTCACAGGAAAGGTGCAACAAGGGCATTTGCAGCAGGAAGAGATGAAATTCCGGAAAGTTACAGAAATGTGGGGCAGCCGGTAATTGTGCCCGGAAGTATGGGAACATCGTCTTATGTTCTGGTAGGAACAGAAAGAGCGATGGAAGAAACATTCGGAAGTGTATGTCACGGTGCAGGCAGGGTTATGTCAAGGGCGGGAGGAATAAGAACATGGAAGGGCGAAGATATAATGAAAGAGATGGAAATAAAAGGGCAGGTGATAAAGTCAGAATCTCTGAAGGTTTTGGCTGAAGAACATCCGAGTGTTTATAAAGATATAGATGAAGTTGTAAAGAGTGTTGAACTGGCGGGATTAAGCAAGGTGGTTGCAAAGGTTGTGCCTTTGGGAATTATAAAGGGATAAAAATTTATGAACTTGCTTAATATTAAGGGGCAAATCAATTATAACAGTCAAAAAATCACGAATAACCTTCGCTCTTTATTGAGCATATTCAAATTTATCAATATGTTATTAAAAAACGGAAAAATTTTTTATAAAGGAAAATTTGCCGACCTGGACATAGAAATTGACGATGAAACCGGAAAAATTTTAAAAATAGAAAGAATAGATGAAATTTCAGCAGGAAATAAAGGCGGCAAAATTTTAAATTTGAGCAAAAAGCTCATAATTCCCGGAGCGATAGATGCGCATGTTCATTTCAGGGATTTTGAACAGGCATACAAAGAGGACTTTTTAAGCGGAAGCAAAGCGGCAGTTAACGGAGGAATTACAAGGGTTTTTGAAATGCCAAATTCAAAACCGAAAGCAGATTGTCTGCGTGTTATAGCAAGCAAGATAAAAAAGAATCCAGATATTGTCAATATGCACTTTTACGGAGGTGTCAGCGACGAGGACTTTGAAAATAATGCAAAGCAGATAGAAAAATTTATTGTCTGCTATAAATTTTATATGTATGAGGATAAAAATTTTGTGGCACTTGAAAAATTAAATAAAAAAATTTCATTTCATGCGGAATTAAACAATAAAGATGATAGTGTCAGAAATGAAATTAATGCTGTAAGTCACATAGCGGAAATTTCGGATAAATTTAAATTTAAGCCACATATATGCCACATATCAACCAGTGAGGGTTTAAAAATTGCAAAGGAAAAAAACTGGACTGTTGAAGTTACTCCCCATAATCTGTTGTTGGATAAAAGTAAAGATATTCGTTTTAATGTCAGACCTCCGCTGCGGGATGAAAGAGAGCGAATGAAATTAGTAAGAAATTTAAATGCGATTGATGTAATAGCAAGCGACCATGCTCCTCACAGCGAGAAAGAAAAAGAGAACGGAGCAAACGGATTTTCGGGAATTGAGACGCTCCTGCCTTTAATGCTAAATTTAGTTAATAAAGGTGTCTTGACACTGGAGCAGTTAATTGAAAAGATTTGTATAAATCCGGCAAAAATTTTCGAAATGAATAATGAAATCTTGCTGAATGAAAAGGCAAATTTAACCGTAATTGATTTGAAAAAGGAATGGAAGATTAAAGGCGACAATTTTTACAGCAAATCAAAATTTACACCTTTTGAGGGATGGAAGGTTATTGGAAAGGCAACGGATGTTGTTGTTAATGGAAGATTGGTGATGGAAGATGAAATTTTAAATGTGTAAAAAATTCA
>MTER01000077.1:5537-7815 GCA_002083985.1 Candidatus Altarchaeales archaeon A3 | reverse complement strand
TATTTTATCATTTTCAAAATCATATAGATTTTGAAAATATCCGAGCAACAGCGAGGTTATCTTCCCACAAGTTATTGAGAAGTTACGATTTTTGAAAGACGCGAACGAAGTGTATGTAAGTGTGGTTATTTTTAAAACGCAGAGTTTTGAAAATATCCGAGTGTAAGCGAGGTTATGTTTCATTTAATAAAAACGCAATTTCTAGAGTTGTGCAGTATAAATAAGTTTAGGTGCTCTCATAATTGGTTACAAAGTCAATTGATTGCCTCATCTTTAAACGGTTATAGAAATTAGCATAGCAATCCGTTATAAACAAAAAAAATTCATAAATTTTCCTGCATCCATCCACCCTTCCGCATATTCAAGAGCTATAATTGCCCCGATAAAATTCCCGTTATTGTAAAAATAAATCGCATCATTGTAATAATTCATCGCCATTTCGTAAAATTTCCTACCATCTTCTGTATCAACCGTCAATGTTAAATTTTCAAATAGCGGTTTTGCTTTGTTTAGATACCTTTCAGCTCTTTCCTTTATCTCGTCAGGAGCATCAGCACACATCTTAATTGTTTTGTTAAAATTTAATTATACTTATTTAATTTTAATTGTGATATTTTTAATTAAAATGAAACTTTTAGTAAGTGTTAGGAATGTGATTGAGGCGATAAACGCAATAGATGGAAAAGCAGACATAATAGATGTTAAAAATCCAAAAGAGGGCTCACTTGGTGCATGCACACCGAAAACAATAAAGGAAATAGGAAAAATTTCACATAACTATAATTTATTATGTTCGGCGGCAATCGGTGATGTTCAGCATGCCGGAAATGCGTCTCTCGCCGCTCTCGGTGCGGCGATATGTGGCGTTGATTATATTAAAGTTGGATTAAAAACAGAAAGCGTTGTAATTGCGGGTTCAATTATAAATAGCGTAGTTAAGGAAGTAAGCAATTATAAAAATTTTTACGGTGAAAAGATAAAGGTTGTTGCCGTGGGATTTGCAGACTGGCAGCGGGCAAATACATTTCATGTTGAGGAACTATATGGCATTGGACTGGCTGGCAGTTGCGATGTATTAATGATAGATACTGCAATAAAAGACGGAAAAAATTTATTTGATTTTATGAAAGAAAAAGAAGTTGCAGACTTTGCCAAAACCGCCAGGGAACTGGGATTTGAAGTTGCGATTGCAGGTTCGCTGAGAAATAAAGAAATTTCCATTCTGAGAAATATATCTGAAATAGATATAGTTGGCGTGAGAAGTGCTGTTTGTAAAAATTTTGACAGAAATGGAGAAATAGATAAAAAGTTAGTGGAGGGACTGAAAGAAAATTTAGAATAAAGGCATTGTTAAAAAAGTATAGATAAATTCTTATGGTTGAGTAGCAAATAAAAAGGGTACACAAATTTAATTAAAATTTAGAACTTGCTCAATATTATGTGGTAAATCACCCATAACCGTCAAAAAATCACGAATAATCTCCACCCTTTATTGAGCAAATACGAAATAGACATAAAAATCAAGGATTTCAACATAGCTTATGAAAAATACACAAATCTGATAAACAACAATCCGGAGATTGAAAAACCTAAATTTATTAATGACTTTAAGGATGCGGATTTTGAAAATAAAGAAGTGAAAAACTTTAAAGAAACAAAAATCTATTTTTTAAGAATCGTGAGGCGAAAGGGTGAAAAGGGAGGTGAAAAAGAATATGGTTGTATTGATATACTAACCCATATCTATTTTTTATAACTTTTTATATATCTATTTTTAATATATAACGTAAACTTTTTGGTTTTTCGACAGGTTGTAAGAGAATGCAACACTTCTTATAAAGATACTTCTATTTTTTGTATTTGTTTAGCAATTGGATTTTACTGAAAACTACGAGTTTTCAATTTTTTAAAATTACATTGTCATTTTAAATTTTATTTAAAATATAGTGGCAAAGCGAACTCATATTTGATTTTGTAGTTATTTTTTCACACTTAATTTTTTAAGCACCTAAACAAATTACCTTTTTATAGTATCCCCTCAAAATTTTATGGCAAAACATAAAAATTTAACATTTTTCACTGAAAAGTAAAGCCACAAAACTCAATTTACCATATTTTATTGAGGGGATACTTTTTATAGTATATTGTCCTACTATGGTGATTAACTTTCTAAAGAGCATAGGAGTTCCAATATCAAGTTTGACATTTGTAGGACTTTTGGCAACAATAATGAGCGGAGTTTTTCTTTCAGTTGGAATGTCCTTATTAGACATGTTGC
>MTER01000077.1:0-5516 GCA_002083985.1 Candidatus Altarchaeales archaeon A3 | reverse complement strand
ATTTTAACCTCACTTCGTTCGGATATTTTAAAATCTTTGCGATTTTAAAATCACCTTTAAAATTTTTAATTTGCAACAACTCTATTATATAAATTAAGAGAAATGATGTCAAAAAAGGAATTTTATGATAAAATGTCAAAGTTGTCAAAGGAGGACATATCTTTTGATGATACTCAACAACCTTCCTCGCAACAACATTTCCGTCCTGCAAATTAAAGTAAATTTTTTGGGACATTATATTGAAGTTTGTGATGGTGGCGAAAATTATAAAATTTTACAGCAATTACATCAATAACATGAAATTAAAAATAAGCGCCAAATTTATAAAAATTCATCAAGTCCTTTCTACCTTTCTTTACCTTTGCTTTTTTCTTTTTCTTTAGTCCTTTCTTCTTTATTGCTATTTTCTCTATTACATGTATTAATGCTTTCGGTTAAAATTTCTCCGTAAACCCCGTCATATCCCGGCTTAACAATGTGTTTATTATTTCGCAATGCTCCAATAACATTTCCGACATTTTCATCAATTCTCACCAGTTCTTCAATCGGGGCATTAAGCAAAACATTCATATCATTATTAAATTTTTCGGTCAAAATTTTCTCTTTGTCCTTAACCTTAAATTTCTCACAAATTTCCCACAATGGAATTATGTTCTTAAAAGGAATTGCATTCTTTGGAATAAAACCGCTTTCCCTGTCCGCAAGTTCCTCAACCCTTTGTTCAACACCTATTGTTAACGGATTTTTGCAAACGGGACATAAGTTGTGCAAATTTATTGCTTCTTTCTGCGGGCATGAAAAATTACAATTTCTGTGTCCTGTATAGTGATATTTGCCGAATTCAGGCGGAACTTCAACAGTAAATAAAAATTTTGCATTATCTTTAAATTTGAGCGCATTAATAATATCAGCATAATTCACTTTTTCTTCATCAAAATTAAAGGCATTGCATTCTCTTCCGAGATTATGCAAACTATGTGAATCGGAATTTGAGATTAAAGCATATTTGTCAAGATTACTTATTCGCCAGTTCATCAAAGGGTCGCTGCTTAATCCGGTCTCAACAGCATAAATTTCCTTACTTTTATCTTCAAAACATTCTTCAATATTGTCAAAGCCGGATTTTGAACCGAGAATACCGAACCACGGCGTCCACACATGCGCCGGCACGATAAAATTTTCCTCTGAAATTTCCAGAATTTTTTCAGTAAAATCAACCGCATTCATTCCGAATATAGGTCTGCCGTCTGCCTTTACATTCCCTACCTTTGAAAGCAATTCATTAATTTGTCCGACAATTTCAAAATTTTTCGCAAAAACCAGCAGATGAATCTTTCTTACTTTCTTAACTTGGTTTATTTCTTTGCTGAATATCAGGCATATCTCTGTTGTGAGGATAAATTTTGTTCCGCTTTTTTCTTCAATGAAAATTCCATCGTTAAATTTAGTTAAATTTTTCTTTAACTCGACAAAATACATTGGATGGGTAAAATCGCCGGTGCCAAGTAAATTTAGACCTTTTTCTTTTGCTGCTTTTCCCAGATCAATAATATTCATTAGCGGACTTGTTGCCCTGCTGTATTTGCTGTGTAAATGAAAGTCGGCAAGAATCATATTCAATAAATTTATTTATTAAATTACTAAATCAGCAAAATTTAAATTTAATATTTAGTGTCCACTCATAAAGTAAAAATTTTGAATTTTTTTTGAGTTCACACACAAATTGTCATATTTTATCTGACAAATTGGTAACATCTCAATAAGTTGAGGCAAATAAATTTCATAACTGCTCATTTTATAAAAAACACCCACAAAAAGTGCAAAACTAGTCATATATTTTATAATCTTCCCACAAGTTATTGAGAAATTACACAAATTGACAAAAAATATGAGTTTATGGAATATGCTCAATAAAAAGTGGAGGTTATTTGTGATTTTTTGACTGTTACGATTGATTTGCCTCTCAATATTGAGCAAGTTCAGTTTATGGATATACCCTGATTAAATCTACCTTTTAGGTATATTTGGTTGACTCTCCTTATTTTTTATTTGTGAATTGATGAAATTTGCAAGATTCAAACATAATAGCGGAAAATTATAATGTTGTTATTATCGCCCCGTCATTTGTTATTATTGCAGTATGCTCAAACTGACTTACTATTCCGTTGCCTTTTTCCCTGAACATTCCATGTTTTCTTATTATGCTTCTATTTATCATATCCTGAAGTATTAAATTTAATTTTACTTCCGGAATTGCTTTAAACCATCTTTTTGCAAATGGCATACCTTTTCTTGCTTCAAGGTAATTTAACAAATTTCTTTCTTCTGTCATCCTTACCTGCTTGATTTGCATTAAACTATAAATTTCATACTTATTTGTTTCTATCACACTCCCGATTCCATCTGTAGCGAATGGTTCTATTGCTATAACCATATCTTCCTTTAATGTTTTGCTATCCATCGTATGGACATTCGGAATTGCGATCCCTCCGTGTAAGGCATACTGCTCCATCTGATGACCTGTTAAATTTTCAATCGGCTTGTATCCGTAACTCTTTATTGTTTCTTCTATAACTTTTCCTATTTCGGAAATTTTCAAATCCGGTTTTAAAATTTTTAATGCGTTTTCCAATGCTGCCTTATTTGCCTCCAGCATTTTTCCGTACTTTCCAGTTAAATCAATCGTATAAGCGGTATCGGCAATGTATCCCTCAACCGCAACTCCCAGGTCTATTTTAACAACACTTTCTCCTATAACGGACTCATCATTCCATGACGGCGTTGAATGTGCGGCAATGTTGTTGATAGAAATGTTCACTGGAAAAGCAATCTCTGCCTTTTCTTTTATTTTATTTTCAACGCTTTCTGCAATGTCAAGGGTCTTTGCATCCGGTTTTATTAAATTTTTACTCCAGTCCACAACATCTTTTGCGATTTTTCCTGCTTCAATATATTTATTTAGTATTTGCTGTTCCATCTTAAAATTTATAAATTTATAATGTTAGAATTAAGATTGTATAAAAATTAGAATGGTAAATAAATAGTTTAAAAATAAATTTAAATAAATTTAAACCAAAGTAAAACTAAATTTAAAAGCCGATGGATATAAATTTAATCTCACTAGCCATTATTGCAATTGTATTGGTAACAACCGTATTCATTTTACTGCGGCAGAGTTACATAATTGGAGTTATATTTGCAGGCATCTGTTTCGCTTATGTCGGCATCTTTCAGCCGGATGAGATAAAATTTTTCTCGGATATCGGAATTCTGCTTTTACTGTTTCTCATAGGTATGGAATTTGACATGAAAAAGATAGGGAAAAATGCTTTTTCAATAGTAATTATTGCTTTGCTTAAATTTTTCTTCATATTTATGATATGTTATCAGCTCTTTTTATTTTTGTTTTCCCCCGGAATAGCCATTGTGCTCGCTGGGGCATTTACATTTTCATCAACCGCAATAGTAGCAAAAATAGCGAAAGAAAGAGGCATTCTCAAAGAGAAGGAAATACAGATAATGATAGGCGTTCTGGTTATAGAAGATGTGCTCGTTATTATATTGATGGCTTTAATATCCGGAACTGATGACATAGAATTTTCAATTGTTAAAATTTTTCTGCTGATTCTGTTTTCTTATTTTGTGCTTCTGAAAGTAATAGATCAAATTTTCAGTTTTTTTGTTGAACGCAGGACTGAAGAAAACATACTGTTAGTTACAATTATACTCTGCATCGTAATGGCAGCTTTGACAAATTTTATCGGATTTTCCGGGCTAATAGGAGCATTTATTGCAGGAAATTTAGTCGGCTCAACTAGGCACAGCGAGACAATCCAGAAAATTTTTGAACCGTTTACTATCCTTTTCATTACATTATTCTTCTTTTCTGTCGGCATGATGATACATATTGAGGATGTAATAAATACATTCGCAATTATCGTGTTGTTTGTTATCCTGAATTTTTTTCTTAAATTTTATACGGTGTTTTTTCTCTATCATTCCCTGGAACATAATAAGGAACAAGCACTTCGTTCATCTGCGCTCATGCTTTCCCTTAGTGAATTTTCTTTGATTTTACTTATAGATGCAACAAATAAAGGGCTTATTGCCGGCGAAATTTTAAGTGCTTTTGGAATTGCGTTCATTATTTCAGCATTTCTCTCATCGTTATCCTTAAATTCGAAAATTTTTAAAGGGCTGAATATACTTATTTCTAAGTCCTCTCTTTTTGATAAATTTTCGTTAAGAATATACAAAACAAAAACTAGTATTGAAGCGGAAATTACAAAAAAGGTCTATACGGAAGGAAAAGGTCTCTGGAAGGATACAATTGCAATATTGGCAGTATTTGCGGTCTCTTATATTTTATCGGAATTCGGCTATCTTAAAGAAGGAATAATATTACTGGTTTTATCGCTTCCGTTTACCATTCACAGCATAATTAAAATTATCAATCTCATTAAAGAGATATTTGTCATCTTGCATTCGTTTTTAATAATAAGCAAGACAACACAAAAACGAATAATCGGAAATATTGCTATGATTGTAGCTCTTTATCTTATTTTTGCTACAAAATTTTCAATTTTATCATTCTTCCGTCTTGAGTATATGAATCCATTTTTATCTGTTTTGTTCGGAATAATGATGTTGTGGTTTATGTATGATGTGGCATATGTAATTGCCAACGAAAAAATAATAAATAAGAAAGATATAGATGATTAGACATGTTGCAAAATAACTTTTTCCCCTTTAATTTTAACCTCACTTCGTTCGGATATTTTAAAATCTTTGCGATTTTAAAATCACCTTTAAAATTTTTAATTTGCAACAACTCTAATATAAAAACTCAAAAATGGATCCGAAATTAAAAATAATAATGATAGGAATTGGAATAATTATATTGATGTTGGTTAGTGGATGTGTTGAAAGGGCACAACAAAATGACTCTGTCAATAAATCATCACCATATCTTTTTTTTCCTACACAAAAAGAATCCGTTACATCTTATATGGACGCGTTATTATCGGGTAAACTGGAAGTAGTAGATGAAGGTGGTTGTCTCCGTGTCGGTGGTTATTTGCTTGTATGGTCTTATGGTTTTTCAGCATCAATAAGTAGTAAAGATAAAACAATTCATATCCTTGATGATAAAGGCAATTTTATAGCACAAGTGGGAGATAAAATCAAAGTTGGTGGTGGTGAATGTGCTGGATGCACGAGTAAAGATGTAGCAAAAATTTCTGCGCAATTACCAAATGAGAGGTGCCCAGGCCCTTATTGGATTGTCGCACCTGATGTAAAGGTGATACAAGAATGATTTGGAAAATTTAAACCTTTTTTAAGAGCAAATTTGTAAGATCTCAATAAGTTGTGGTAAATAAATTTCGTAACTGCTCATTTTATAAAAAACAAATACAAAAAATGCAAAACAAGTCATATATTTTGTCATTTTCAAAATCATATAGATTTTGAAAATATCCGAGCAACAGCGAGGTTATCTTCTCACAAGTTATTGA
>MTER01000076.1 GCA_002083985.1 Candidatus Altarchaeales archaeon A3 | reverse complement strand
CCAAATGCATCAATAAAGATAGGAAAATCTTTTTCTTTGATTATCTTTAAAATGTTTTTGGCCATCCTGTATTTGCCTCCTAAATATGGAATATGCATTAAATATTCCATACGGGAAGTTTTTAGAACCATCTTAAAATAAATTAATTTTCAGGGTAGTTTTTATTCAATAAAGCAACAGGACTTTCATTACCTTCAGCATCTTTAACTTTACAATCAGTGCAACAGTAGTAGTTTTCTAATGCTAACTTCTCTGTAAAATTTTTACCACAATTCTTGCAAATATAATCATAATCAGGAATAATTTCCCCTGTTGGAGTTATTTTTAAATCAATCTTTCGTTTTTCTATATACTTATATAAACCACATTCATTTAACCAGTATCTAAAAAATTTCCAGCTACCGAGTCCTTTCAAAAAAAATGACTCATATTTTATTATTCCTACATTATCAAACTGGTAAATTAAATATCTCATTTTTGCAGTATTGAACAGATTTATTGATTCAATCGTTTTTTTTAAATCACATCCAATTCTTGCACATATTCCTTCGTCGATTATTTTTGGATCAAAAAGAACTATTTTGGAATTGAAAAGATTTAAAAAAGAAATTACACTGTATGTTTTTTTACCTTTTTTCAAAAGCCATTCATTAGCGGTTTTAAACATTTCTTTAAAATCCTCCTCCAATATCTTTATTTCCACCTTCTTTAAATTAGAAGTAATAAGAATACTACTTTCGTCGTTTTCCATTTTACATATATTTTTAATATTTTATTATTATTATAAAAATCTACTTATCAGATTATCTTAATCACCTTTTTTTAATTAACTATTGAGATTACTTCTCCTTGTTTCTTGGATGGAGGTGAAAATATTAATCCATCTTTCCGTAAAGTTTCAATCATTTCTTTTATTTTGATTTCGTCTTTAAAATTTAAATCAAAGGCGTATTTTAATATTTCATTTAATGGAGTACCTGGACGCCCATTTTTAGCATTGTTTTCTAAAAAGGTGATTATCTCTTTTTTTAAATTAAGTTTTTCAACTTTTTTATATCCCTTACCTCCAACATCTATAATCTGCCCGGAAAATATCCTGCTTGTTATTTCATTTGTTATTAATTTAATATCTAAACCCTTTTTAGCATTACATTCTGTTTCAAGTTGTTCGTTAGTAATAACTTCATCACTTGAAAAAATATCGTCTATTAACCTCGATGCGTTGATATTTGGCTCAACATCAAATTTATGGAATATGTTAAAATCAGGAGTGTTATTATTTCCACAAGAACATAATTTTATGTAAGAATTTGTAAATAGCCGAATTGCATAATCTACATCTTCCTCCTTAACCTCATTCCTCAAATATAATCTTGCTCTTGCTTTTGGAATGATATATAAACTCTCTAATTGTCTCGCAGTTATCTTGAAACCACCTTCATCTTTCATTTTTCTAACTGTGTTATAATACAGGTTTATTTTTTCATCAGCTGTCTTTGTTAAATGGGGGTTTATGTTTCTTTTTGCATAAGTAGTATATTTTTTTATAAAAGATATTTCTTTTAGGATGGCATCTTCTTTTAAATCATTCTTTTCTTTTTTTTCGGTATGAGCTTCACCTATCTTTTTACTAATTTCAATATCGTGTTCCGTAGTATCTGGTATTAAGAAAATCAAATCAAAACGAGACAACATCGCTGGAGGTATATTTATTTGCGGGAGTATCGGCTCATTCATTTTTAAAATATCATATTTTGGATTTTCAATTGCAAGAATGGACACATTAACGAAGATTGTTACATTTTTACCGTTGATTGTGACAGTTACAACGCCATCACTCATTGGCTGATTTAGGACGTTGTATATCTTATCGTCTTTACATCTTCCAAATTCGTCCAAGATAAGAATTCCATTTTTGGCTAAAACTAACACGCCTGGAGTTAGTCCGCCTTCTTTATCTTCCCCTCCTGTTAATCCTGCTATGCTTATTCTTGGCAATTGAGCTCTTTTTGATTTAACGGATAAAAGTTCTAAAACATTAGATAATTTTGTTTTTGCAGTCCCAGGGTCACCAACTATTAATATGTTCAAATATCCCTTTTTAAGAGTCATTGATTGGGAACTGAATGTCTGCAATATTAACGATTCTTTAATATCAGTATAACCTTCAATATAATAATCAAATATTTTTTTAATTCTTTGCATCATATCTCCCTTTTTAGATGCTTCTATTATTTGAATTATTTCTTCTTCTGTTATCACCAATATAGAATCGTCTTTGATTATTTTAATGCCTGTTATCAAAATTCTTATTTCTAAAATAGAATCCTCCTTTTTTTTAACATCACTTGTAAATAAATCAACTAACCCGCACCATTCTACTATACTACCGGGCATAATATTATCTCCGGCGTCATCGCCAATGACATAAATATCCTGTAGGGTGTAATCAGAACGGTCTTGAGAAACTTCAATTGTGTCAACAATTGAGAATATTTTACACGGGACATAAGAAGACGTATCCGACTGTATTAATTTGAAATTTACTGATTTTTTACATTCTTTGCACATAGAAGGAACTATTGAACTAATTTTCCTTCCTAAAAATACCTCTTCTTGATATCCACATAACGGACATACATATATTTGTTTTATTGCCTTCTTTTTAGGTTTGCTTACTTTCATTATTACGCCAGTTCCGCCTACTAATTGAAAAGGAGGTGCTTTTGTTACTGAGTATATGTGAATGTGTTGTTGTTTTGGCAGAAAAATAGTAGTATGAATAAAAACTTCTTCTTCATTAAGCATTGGAATAGAATTAGTCAATTGTGTTAAAACGAAATCTGATAATCTGATAAAATCTAAACCTTTGGAATGTAAAAATTCAATAAACCTGGTTTTATTCATTAAATCACTCTTATCCAAATCAGAATATAAAATCTCAATAGTTTGAGTGGATGGGTATAAGGGGACGACATTTTCCACTAACATTTCAAAATATGTTTTTTTTCTGTCAAATTTAAAATTTTTTAAAAAATCTTCATAATCCTGAATAAACTCTTCATCATCAGAGTATCCCTCTATATCCCCATCCATTTTTCTTTAAGGTTAAAAATCTTACGAAATGACTACAATGTCGCTTGATCTATTTACATTTATAGATATTTCATTTTCTCTGACTTTCACAAATCCTTTTATTTCAATGACATTTCCATTTTTAAGATCTTCCCGTAAATGTTTTTTGTCATCTCCCCATAGGTTGCAGGGCAAATAAGTATTCCCTGAAAAAATCACCATCTTATTTAAATGAATTGTTGCACCATCTTTCTTTTTAACAATATCAACATTCATTTCCATTACCACCCCTCCAGTTTTTACGAATAGTGGCTTATCTGCATCAAAGGTTCTTGTCAGGTCATACAAATCATCTAATCTAACAATATGCTCCTCGTAATTATTACATTTGACATCTTTATAATCAATTCTTTCTTTTTCGCCACATATTATTACATCCGAAAAATAATTAATTTTTAAACTAACTCTCGGATTTCCTGTTGAGTCCGTATATTTGTTTATATTTCCAAAAATCTTTACAGTTGCACCTTTGAGTAACCCTTTTTTCTCAATATTCTTCCATGCAGAAACTCTTGCATTTCCAGTATTATCTGCAACATTGAAACTCGTCACAATTGCAGTTTTATTATCTTTTGTAACAGTCTGTTTATACTCCACTTCATTAATTACAACTCCCTTTATAACTACATTTCCACTCATATTTGCCAAATCGGAAATATTAGAGTAATTTAGGACAACTGATTTCATAGCTTCAACATCTTCATCTAAATTTAAAGATATTTCACTGTCATAGATTGTAGACGAATTAATATAATATCCTCCAGTGTCTTTGGCTTTCAACCTTATGTTTGTAATTCTTAGGACATCATCTGGTTTTGCTTTCATTATTTTATCTACATTTTCGCCCCAAACATCCATATTTAAAAATCCACCTGTCCCATCATAAATTCCAAAAGTCATTTTCTTTGTTACAGTTCCATCGCTTTTTTGTATCGTTTTATCTGTTCCTATGATGGCTGCGATAAACTTTCCCACCAGGGTGAACCCGCTGTGAGTTTGATTTTTACCTATATCTGAAATTTTAATTAGTTTTTGAGGCGCATTTGTTTTTGTTTCCCCATTAAGCGCTGTCATAACATCTGAAGATGGTATTCCATATTCGGACAATACTGAGCTCCAAATTCCATCATCTCCTAAAATGTTGCCTAATTCCAGCTTTTTTTTATCGTATTTTTTACTCACCTCCGATAAATTTAGTTTCTTGCCTTTAACTAATTCCAAAATTCCGTTGTTTATATTCCCCATTTTTCTTTTATTTAAATTTTATTTATTTTTTATAATATATCACCTATTATTTTTTTTAGATATTCACATCTAACAAGTTGATCCTCTGTCATCTGGGATAATTTTAACAAAGGCATAAAAAAACAATATTCCCTTGCGTTAGGCAACACAAAAACCACTGCAACAGAATCATAATCAATATCTGCAAAATTATCTTCGACATACTCTATCGCTGAAAAAACCAGATCTTCCATTTTAAAACCCATTAAGAAGTCGGTGGTCCCATTGAAGTATTCTGTTAGTTCTACTATTAGTGATTCTAAAATTTTTTCTATACCTCCATTTTCTGCTATAGATATTACAACCATCGCGGTAAATTCATCATCTTCATCCGTTTTCATTTTTTTAATTATTTCTTCCACAAATTTCTCACTTTTATCGTACTTGTCCATCTTAATTTATTTAAATTTTATTTTTTATATTTATTATCCGAAATATCTACTTGTAAGATTATCTTGCATAATAATATTTTCTATTCAGAACCGTTAAG
>MTER01000075.1 GCA_002083985.1 Candidatus Altarchaeales archaeon A3 | reverse complement strand
TGAAATTTTTGAAATATGAGAGTGAAACGAACTTAACTTATCACGAATTTGAAATAAGCACCAATGTAATTTGAACAAGTAATAAAGTTAATTTGTAAGTCTTAATTTGCAACAAGTATAATAATTATCTCTTATCTATAAAAATAAAAGATAAAATATTAAATTTTAATTTGTGTTTATTTCTAATTGTTTATATTTTAATTTAATTTAAATTTCCGATTCAAATTTTAAAATTTTAAAATGTTTGAAGAAAGTGAACAGCCGACAAAATGGAGTATAATTGCATCTGGGGAAGGAGCGGACAGGATTGCACTGCAATATCATACGGGTTTTCATAATATGGCAATTGAGGACAGGGTCTTGCTTCTAAATACCGCTGCTGCCGATGTCCATCCTGAAAAAATTTTTGACTATCTTATAAAAAAGGATGTAAAATTTATGGAAATTTCTGAAAAGATAAAGAGAGAAAGGATTTGTATATTTGGTTCGTCTCCCGGGGCGGGAAATGTCTGGAAGGTTGGAGAGATGCAGGCAAGAGAGGACTTTGACACGATAAGAAGATATATTTCAAATTTAAAAATAATTGAAGGTGATGTAATACTGACAATCAACACTTTGGGAGGAGGAACGGGAAACGGAAGCACTCCCTATATAATAAATGAATTAAAGTACGGAAAAGCACTGATAGCAGGACATAAGAATAAATTTTTTTCAGTAGGTGTATTGCCGTTTGATGTTGAGCCTCCACAGAGACATTTTAACGCTATCTGCGGAATGACGCGCCTGCTAAAATATCCTACCGATAGAAAGGAGTGGAAACAAAATACTGACTTATTGATTCTCGTAAATAATTCCCAGATAGAAAATAAAATTGCTTCTGATAGTTATTCGCCTGACAAAATTTTATCCGATGAAGAAAAGTATTATTTAATAAACAAATCTGCAATTGATGCAATTGATATAATGATTGCCCCGGGAGGAAAGACCTCAAAAACAACCGTTGATGTTGCCGACTATCACCAAATTCCGAGTAACCTGGGAGTTTATCATTTTACTCCATGCATCGCAACTGGTCTTGACCCTGAAATTATAGATGTGGAAACAGCGATAGAGTTTGCTGTCAAAAATCCGATGGTGCCATTGGATATGAAAACAGCGACGATGGCTTACTTTATCATGCGGGTTCCGAAGAAATATATCGGAAAACGATTCTCACAGGAAGAACTTGAAAGAATCACAAAGGAATGGGCGGTAAATAATATGTGCGGCTCAACCGGAGGAATTGCAAGGTATGCTTCCCTTACTTATACAACTGAACAGGAAAATTTTGACATTCTGGTTTTGCTCGGCGGATTTTCTCTGAAGGAGGTTATAAGAACATCTTTGCACAAATATGAAATTTTTTCAAAAGGTCTTGAAGATAAAGACATAGCAGGTGAAAATGCGATTACAACGGAAGATGCAAATACAATAGAAGAAAAGATAAAAAATTATATAAAACACACAGAGGATGTTATAAAGATTGTTTCTTCCGGTGAAGATGAAGGTCTGTTAAAGAAGTGGGGGTTTTAAATTAAAAAATCATAATTTTACGAAGTTATAAATCTGACATTAAATTTTATAAATTTTAAAAATGGAAATGCAAATTTCATTTAAAGACAGGGTATATTCAAATGAGTTGAAAAATTTTGTAAATAAAGAGGATAAAGAAAACACAGAAAACAAAGAGATATTAATTGTCGGATGGGTACAGGAGACAAGGGATTTCGGAAATTTGAAATTTATTGTTTTAAGGGACAGAGAAGGGACAGTTCAGATATGTATGAAAAAAAAGAAAACGCCAGATGAAATATTAGATAAAGTAAAGGACTTGACCAAAGAATCAGTTGTATATATCAGAGGAAATTTATCCATAAATGCAAAAGCCCCGAACGGATACGAAATTTTTCCCGCGGAAATGAATATTATTTCAATTGCAAATGTTCCTTTGCCGCTGGATCCGAGCGACAAAGCAGAAAAGGCAGATGTTACCGCAAATATTGATACCCGGCTTGACAACAGATTTCTTGATATAAGAAAGAAAGATGTTGCAGCAATATTTAAACTGAGGAGCAGGGTAATTGATGCTGGGAGAAAATTTTTAAGTAGTAATAAATTTATTGAAATTCACTCTCCAAAAATTATTTCAAGTGCATCTGAAGGAGGTACAGAATTATTTCCGATAGCATATTTCGATAAAGAAGCGTTCCTCGCACAATCACCGCAGCTTTACAAACAGATGCTAATGGCAGGCGGCTTTGACAGGGTCTTTGAAACGGCAACATACTTCAGGGCAGAATCGCATGACACAACGAGACATTTGAATGAAATCACTGCATTTGACTGTGAAATGTCATTTATAGACAGCGAGAATGATGTTATGGATATTATTGAGGGATTAATGAAGACAATTTTAAAGGAAGCAAAGGACTCGGAAGAGGCAAAAATTTTAAACAAAGAAATTTCTATCCCGGAAAAATTTCCCCGTTTAAGTTATGATGAATGTCTGCAATACCTTAATGAGAAAAACATAACAATTGAATGGGGAGGCGACATAGACACAAAGTGTGAAAGGATTATGGGAGAGGTAGTAAAAGACAAATTCGGAAGCGAATTGTTTTTCATAACAAAATATCCGCTCAAAATAAAGCCGTTTTATACTGCACCGGAAAATTTTAATGCAAATGATAAATACAGCAGAGCGTTTGATTTAGAGTATAAGGGTGTAGAAATTTCATCCGGAGGACAAAGGGTCCATATATATGATTTACTTGCCGAACGAATTAAAAGATGCAATCTGAATCCTGAAAATTTTAAATTTTATCTTGATGCATTTAAATACGGAATGCCTCCTCACGGGGGGTTCGGACTGGGAATTGAAAGGATTTTAATGCAGATGCTTGATACGACAGTAAGAGAAGTTATATTATTTCCGAGAGACAGGCATCGGCTAACACCTTAAATTTTTCGCTCTTACATTGATTGATGTTGGTATATACCTGACTATCGGCTATTTTCAAAATAGGGTTAAAATAAATGATAGCTCTTATTTTTAATATCGTGATGTTGCCTTGAAATTTCAAAATTTTTTACTTATCATCACAGATTCAAAAATATGAGCCAAAAATAAAATTAAAAATTTAAGTAACTACTCATGGAGCAGGAAATTTATCTGTGAAAATTTCAAAAAAATACAATTTCAAAAACGAAATTTTAAAATACATGAACGGAGTCCGCTCACTTTCGTTCGTGGATTTTTCAAACCAAATCGTTTGAAAAATGAGCGTAAAAATCAAAAATTTACCTGTAATTTCAAAAAAGAATTTTTTGAAATGCAGGAGCAACAGCGAGTGTATTTTTTATGGCTGATGAGTAATTGCATAAAATTTAAAGTGGAAAAAATAAAATCAGTTAAAGCAAGGGAAATTTTGGATTCAAGAGGAAATCCGACAGTGGAGGTTGAAATTACATTAGATAGCGGAATAAAAGCAAAAAGCGATGTTCCTTCGGGTGCATCAACCGGAACTTATGAGGCGCTGGAATTAAGAGATAACGACAAGAAAAGATACAAAGGAAAAGGTGTTTTAAATGCCGTTGCAAATGTCAATAATGTTATTGCTCCGAAAATTGTCGGAATGGAAATCGGTGAAAATTTAGATGAACTGGAAAAATTTGATGAAATGATGCTCAATTTAGACGGAACAGAGAACAAAACGAATTTGGGAGCAAATGCAATACTCGGTGTTTCAATAGCAATAGCAAGGGCATCAGCAATGTCCTTAAATTTACCGCTTTATAAATATTTTAACAAAAACGCAAAAATTTTGCCTGTTCCAATGATGAATATTTTGAATGGCGGGGCGCATGCAAACTGGCAAAGCACTGATTTTCAGGAATTTATGCTCGTTCCTTATGGGGCAAAAAATTTTGCCGAATGTCTGAGATACGGAGCAGAAATTTATCACGAATTAAAAATTTTGCTGAAGAGTAAGAATTTTTCAACAAGTGTCGGTGATGAAGGTGGCTTTGTTGTCAATGTCAAATCAAATGAAGAACCGATAAAATTAATAATTAATGCAATAGAGAATGCCGGTTATGAGTATTATAAAGATGTTGGCATAAGTTTGGATGTTGCCGCAAGTGGATTCTATAAAGACGGAAATTATGAATTAAAGACGGAAAATTTAAATTTTTCAAGTGATGAAATGATTGAAAAATACAAAGATCTGGTTGAGAAATATAAAATTTTATCAATTGAGGACGGACTGGCAGAGGATGACTGGGAAGGGTGGAAGAAAATGAATAAAGAAATCGGAGAAAAAACGATACTAATTGGAGATGATTTATTTGTGACAAATATTAAACGACTTGAAAGAGGAATAAAAGAAAAGTCAGCAAATGCCGTGCTTATTAAATTAAATCAGATTGGGACTGTAAGCGAGACGATAAAGGCAATAAATTTGACGCACAAAACAAACTGGAAAACAGTAATTTCACACAGAAGCGGAGAAACCACGGATACTTTTATTGCTGATTTTTGTGTCGGAATGAACAGCAAATTAATAAAAACAGGAGCACCATGCAGAAGTGAAAGGGTTGAGAAATATAATCAATTGATGCGGATAGAGGAGGAATTGGGAAATAAAGGAAAATTTGCTGGAAAGGAAGCATTCAAATAATTTATGAAAAGTAGAGGAAATTTTAGTTACGATGTTGAAGATTTAAAAATGGATTCAAAAATATGGGTGCTGACCCATTAAAATTAGGATAATTGTATATTTGCTTTTTTACTATTATTTTTATAAACATTTTTGAAAACGACGGAAAACAAAAAAAATATCTGCTCAATAAAACAAAGCAATTAAATTATATTGTTCTATTTTACTGGTGAAAAATACTAAATTTTTATATTTTACACTC
>MTER01000074.1 GCA_002083985.1 Candidatus Altarchaeales archaeon A3 | reverse complement strand
GCAATTCTTTCCCCAACATATTTCAAATCCAAAATTTGCTTTTGCATCTCGCAGGATATTTTTGACAAAATTTTTGCCGAATCCTTATCTTGTTCTTCATCTAAATTTAAAATCTGAATAATGTCTTTGTAAAGCATTTTAAAAATGTTTTGTGTTTATTTTGTGTTTTAAATTTCTCAAATCGTAATTGTTATAATTGTAATTATTATCAATTTATTTTTAAAATGAAAATTTCAGGCATTGTATGGAAATTCGGAGACGATGTGGATACTGATCAGATAATTCCTGCAGAATATTTGATTACTGCTGACAGAAAGGAACTGGCAAAACACTCATTTGAAAAAGTAAGACCTGAATTTGCAAAGAAAGTGAGGGAAGGCGACATTATTGTTGCAGAAAAAAATTTCGGATGCGGAAGCAGCAGAGAACATGCCCCATCGTGCTTATTGGGAAACGGAATAAAAGTAGTAATTGCGAAGTCCTTTGCGAGAATATTTTATAGAAATTCAATAAATCTGGGATTACGGCTTATAGAATGTGAAATTGAGGCGAAAGACAACGACATAGTTGAGATTGATTTTGACACAGGAGAAATAAAAAATTTAAACAGCAGCAAAATTTATGAGTTTAAGAAAATGCCTAAATTTTTTGAGGATTTAACTGATATCGGATTAATAGAGTATACAAAAAGGAAGATTTCCGAAAGAGAAATGAAGGTTAAAAATGAAGGTTAAAATCAATAATCGTGTTGAAAATTACAAAAGTGTCTGGTTTGAACCTGAATCCGGAATTATTAAAGCAATCTGCCAAAATAAACTACCTTACGAATTTGAAATTATCGAATTAAAAACATATGTGGAGGCGGTTGCAATAAAAACAATGATAGTTCGCGGGGCTCCTGCGATTGGCGTTACAGCAGGTTTCGGTATTGCTCAGGCATGTATGCAGGCGCCAAAATAAAATTTTATGGACTATTTGGAAAAAGCAGCAGAGACATTGAAATCAACGAGGCCAACTGCTGTTGATTTGTTTCATGTAATTGACAGGACTTTAAATAAAATTAATGAGGCAGATGCTAGGCTGTTCAATATGAGTGGTATTTCAAATTATTATTCTGTAACTTCTCAATAAATTGGGGTAAATAAATTTTGTAACTGCTTATTTGGTGCTGACCCACTAAAATTGGGGTATTATATTTGCTTTTTTACTATTATTTTTATAGACATTTTTGAAAACGACGGAAAACAAAAATAAAAAAACACCGTTGGAAGCGAACAGATTACTCTCAAATTAATTACCCCCATTTAAAGGGATGAGCACCGCTTATTTTATAAAAAACAAAGTAACTATTCAACGAGTACAAAAATTACTAAAAACTGCAGGTTTTTAATCTTTAAAAATCTATTGGATTTTTAAATTACCCGTAAAAATTTCAAAAAAATACAAAAAAGTTAAAAAATTTACATATAATTTTTTATGTGGCTGAATAGTTATAAATTAAATTTTTAAAATTTCATAATCTCACTTCATTCGGATATTTCAAAATGCTTCGGACATTTTAAAATAACAACATTAGGGCATTAAAAACAAGTGCCAAAAAATTTAAAAATGCACTTACTTTTTCATTCCAATCCTGACCTCAAAATCCTCAATCTCCCAGTCCTTCGCATAATAAATTTCTGAAATTTTTTCCGAATGCAACGGAACTAAATTTATCTTTGTTCTCGTTTCGTGTTCAATCAATGCCTTTGAGTCATTAATTGTGCTGCTAAATTCCTCATCGCCCTCAATAACACATTCCATAACATCTAATTCTTTAAGGTCTAAATCCTTTCTCATTGTCTGAATCCTTCTTATAACTTCCCGTGCTATTCCCATCCTGAACAAGTCTGCATCAATCTCCGTGCTGATATATACAATCCCTCCGTCAAATTTCTCCCCCACAATACCTTCGGGAAGGATTGTTTCGGTTTTTATATCATCATGCGTTATTTCAAAGTCGCCAATCTTTATTTTTCCATCTCGCTCTATTATTTCCCTTTCTTTATCTGAAATTTTAGAAATTACATTGGCAGCATCAGCTGTTTTATTCCCAAATTTCTTTCCGATAGATGCATAATTTGGCTTAACTTTGACACTTGTATTTATTTTTTCATAAGAAATTTTCTCTGCATTTGCTAAGGTTAATATCGCCTGCTCTACTTCATATAAGTCACTTATTTTATCGTTTTGTATATTAACATTTATTTCTCTGATTGGCCATCTCAGTTTTATTTTTGCTTTTTCCCTAGCAGATAGCACAGATGTAACAATATCATTGCACAACTCAAGTTTCGTATTCAGTTTTTCGTCAATCAGTGATTCATCATATTCTGGAAATGAACAAAGATGCACACTTTCCTCTGTCGCCGGAGTAAAAAGTGTTCCGTATATGTATTCGGCAATATGTGGTGCTATCGGAGATAAAATTTTACAAAATTTATCCATCGTATAAAATAAGGTAAAATAAGCAGTCTCTTTTTCCCTGCTCTCTTTTTCCATCCATACCCTGCGTCTTATGAGTTTGAGGTAATACCTGCTTAGAATATTTATAAATTTTTCCATTTCATTGATACTTGTATGGATGTTAAATTTGGCAAAATTTTCTTTGGTGTTCCTGACTAATGAATTGCTTAGCGAAATTAACATTCTGTCCTCAATCTGCAAATCATCTTTTATTTGAGCAAAATATTCCCTGCTTGTCTTATACTCCCTATATACATAATTATCAAGTCCGCCGTATGTCTTTATAAAGGCAACAACATTTAGCAGCATATTCATTAATTTGTCAGTATTTTTAACCTCTTCCATTGAAAATTTCAAATCATCCCATGGAGTTATACTTAAAACATACATTCGCATAACATCCACTCCAAATTTTTCCGTTACATCCTTTGGATTTATAACATTTCCAAGTGATTTTGACATTTTCTTGCCCTTCTCATCAAGTGTAAATCCATGATAAAGGACATTTTTATACGCAACCGAATCAAAAGCAATTGTTCCCATAACCAAAAGTGAATAAAACCATCCCCTTGTCTGGTCACTTCCTTCCGTTATGAAGTCAGGAGGAAATAAAGACATTTTACTTTTGTCAGAGGGATATCCTAAATTTGCATAAGATGCACTTCCGGAATCAAGCCATACATCCATAACATCTTTTACCCGGTTCATATTGCTTCCGCATTTCTCACATTTTAAAACAACATTATCAACAAAATTTTTATGCAAATCGCTTATTTCCTCTTCGCTGTTTATCTTTTTTAAATTTCTTAAATTTCCCCCTCCTGCAATATAGCCCTTTTCAGCCAACTCATAAATTGTTCCGATAACATCAATATTGTTACACTTTTCGCACCTCCAGACTGGAATAGGTGTATTCCAGTATCTTTGTCTGCTTATACACCAGTCAGCCGGCTCTTTTATCCAGTTTTCAAACCTGCTGTTTCCGCCGTGTCCGATAAAATTGGGAATCCAGTTAACCTTCTCATTGTTCCTTAACAATTCATCCCTTATTTTTGATATTGACAGGAACCACTGTTTTGTCTTTCTTAATAAAAGCGGCGTATGACATCGCCAGCAATGCGGATAAGTGTGTGTTACATTTTCTGTTTTTAATAATTTTCCCGTTTCTTTTAATGTGTTTATGATTATTTTATTTGCATCCTTTATATAAATTCCTTTGTATGGTTCTATTATAAATTTTCCCGATTCATCCACAGGGGATAAAGAAGGAAGATTATTTTTTTCTCCAACACTCGCATCTTCTTCGCCGTGTCCTGGAGCAATATGTACACATCCCGAACCATCTTCTTCACAGACCAATTCTTTAGCCATTACAATTTTGTGTTCTACTTCGTTCTGTAATGGAATGTTTAATATTGGTTCATACTCTAAATTTTCAAGTTCTTTTCCTTTGAATATCTTAATGATGTTTAAATTTAAATTTTCGTTTTTATTTTCATCTTTATTATTTTCATCTGAATTTTCCAGATTTTCTGCCTTAACATCTTTATTTTTTGCATTAACTCCCAACACATCATCCTTGTACTTCTTTTTCTTTATGTCCTTCATATCCTTTCCTTTGCTTTTTTGCCCTCCGAATATTCTCTTTGTGCTGTTCCTGCTGCACATCACTCTTTCTGCTTCACCTTTTTCATTTTCGTACTCAACGATACAATAATCAATCTCCGGATGGACAGCAATTGCAACATTTGCAGGAAGTGTCCACGGAGTGGTTGTCCATATAACAATAGATACATCTTTAAATTGAGCATTATTTTTTAATTTCGTCTTTACATAGATTGCCGTATCAGTAACCTCTTTATACCCGTCTGCCACTTCATAACCGGCCATTGCTGTCTCGCATCTCGGACACCAGTGGATAACCTTTTCTTTTTCATACAACAAATTTTTTTCGTGTGCTTTTTTTATTCCGAACCAGACACTTTCCATATAACGCTTATCTATTGTCTGATACGCATTTTCCCAGTCAAGCCATACTGTAAGTTCTTTCAGCTGAGAGGTCATTGCCTGCATATTGGTTATTGCAAAATTTTTACATTCTTCTATAAATTTATCAGTTCCGAAAATTGCAATATCTTTTTTTGTTTTTATTCCGAATTTTCCTTCAACCTTTACTTCTATTGGCAGTCCGTGCATATCCCAACCTGCTCTCTTAAAAACATTATGGCCCTGTGATGTTTTGTAGCGAATTATTGCATCCTTGATAATATGATTCCACGCATGTCCAATATGTGCTTCCCCGCTTGTAAATGGCGGCCCCTGACAGAAATAGAAGTGCTGAACGCTGTCTTTATTTAAATTTTTAAATTTATCCTCAATATTGTGAGTGTTCCAAAAATTTTCAATATCCTTTTCTATATCAATGAGACCTTTTTTCTGCATTTTTAAAACCATATTTTTAAAATTTGCTTATAAAATCAGTTATAAAATTATGCCTGAAATCAAATAAAGCAGAAATTCTCATTCCTTTTTATAATCTGTTTTTGGCTTATTTCTTCGGCTCAACAACCAATCATCTTCAAACCCATTCACATATTCATAACCATTCCTGTCTTTTTCAACAGATTCCTTTTTAAAAGAATAAATATAATTTTCACAATAATCCATCAATGTTTCGTATGCATCGTTAATTTTTTTCATAATCTCCCCACATTCATCCTTACTTGTACAGTCAGCAGAATCCGGATGGTATCTCTTTGCTTTCTCCCTGTACGCATTCTTTATTTCTTTTAATGTTGCTTTCTCGCCCAGTCCCAATATCTTTCTCGCCTCATCAATCTTGCTGAAATCAATAATGTCCATGATTCTATTGTTTAATTTTGTTTAATTTTCTCATCCGAATATTTTTTAAGATGTTTATAAACCCTTTGGATATTTTCGTCATCCGGCAGGGCTTTTATTATTTTTTCAAGATAGTTTCTTTTTTTATGTACAAAAATGTTTTCGGGAAGTTGATGTCAAACAGCCATGTAAGTTGAAAAAGTTTCATATCATTATGTGTCTTTAAATTGTTTTTTGAACTTCTGCAATTTAGTATATCGTCAATGAATTTATGTGAATATTCCGGCGCATCAGATAGCTCAAGTTCCAGTGCAGGATTTGGATTTTTATCCTTTTCAAGATAGTAGTTTGTAACAACCCGGAATATATCAAGTTTATCCGCATCCCTTATTAATTTGGAAAATAACAAACAACCGGAACTTATATTTTCCGGGATTTTTTGCATGTTGTGAAATTTAACCGGATTAATTATTAATTCTTGCTCGTGTTTTTGCAGGCAGTTGAGAACATTTGACTCTTTTAGCACTTTAACACCAAGTACAGCATGGTTTTCCGATTTTCTGTCATCAAATGTATTGTATTTTTTGAACTGTTCAAAACGCCCGATGTCATGGAACAGCGCAATGGTTTCTGCAATAAAAAGTTCATTTTTATTTAAATTTATTGATTTTCCAATTAAGATGATATTTCTGCACACTCTTAAAGTATGCTCTTCTTTCAGTTTATATTTCTCTGCACATCAAAATCGCCTGAATAAAATTTTTTCACATAATCAAAAAACCATGAACGAAAAAATAAAAAGTTTTCTTTTTCCACAATATAAATTAAATTGGCCCTTATTTTTTAATGCGGGAATAATTAATTACTATCTTTATAAAATTATAATTTGAGATAAAAATGCAAAAAAGCATAATTGAGTTTACAGA
>MTER01000073.1 GCA_002083985.1 Candidatus Altarchaeales archaeon A3 | reverse complement strand
CCATCAAATATAAATCATCTTTGCCAGCAATAACTTTATGTTTTACTCCTTTCGGAATCACAATAGAAACGCCAGACTTTAAGGAAATTTCCTTTCCGGCAAGAATACCTTTACCTTCTCCGCTGATTATTTCGTGCAATTCCCACTTATCCTCATGGATATGCTCTCCAATTTCACAGTCGGACTCTACTTTAACTAAATGACAACTGAACTTGCCATCGGTATCTTCTCCTTTCACGAGATGTTTCAAAAATACACCCTTAAATTTTGCGTGTGCATTCCAATCTATATCTTTTGCATTTACTCCTTTATCAATGCAGACAATTTTCCCTTTGTCAATTTCCCTGACAATTTCGTTTGTTGCGGCCATTTTTTTGATTTAAATTTTTTATCGTTATAACCGGCTTTATTATTCGCCGATTTTTTCCAGTAACTCAACCTTTCTCTTTTCAAGTGCAGATATTTTGGACTTTAATCCTCTTAACTCTCTGTTCACTTGCACCAATTCGTTTTCAAGTTTTTTCTTTTTGAGACGATGTTCACCATATTTTTCAGTTGCAAGTGTTTCTACTTCCTTTCGGATGAGTTTGAAGTAGGGATTTCCATAACTATAATTCACATTGTATTGGAGTTTACCTTTGTTTATTGCGTCTATAATTTCCTCTTGTGTTAGCATGTATTCTTTGCAGGCAGTTTTGTCGCCGATAACGGCTCCTTTTGTCGCCCAGATAGAGATTGTCATTTTTTGTTTTTTATTTTATTTTAAATTTTCAAATCCGTACATCGCATTCAAAACTTTTTGATCATTCAGTGCTTTTCCCATAAACTGCAATCCCGTTGGAATTCCATCAACCTTTCCCGCCGGCACAACCCCTGCAGGAATTCCTGCCAAATTTGCCAAAACTGTAAATATATCATAAGCATACATAACTCTCGGGTCGGAAATTTTCTCTCCGATTTTGTGCGGCAGTTTTGGGACTGTCGGGGAAAGTAAAACATCAATATTCTTAAAAATTTCAGAAATTTCTTTTTTAAGCAGGGTTCTTGCCATTATTGCCTTCCTGTAATATCTTTCCGCATTTTCCTTTTGAGAGATAAATTTCCCAAGTATAATCCTTCTTAATACCTCTTCTCCGCAGACATCCTCTATTTTATATCCATATCTTCTTCCGTCAAGTTTTCTCGTTGCGGAAAAAAACTCAACATATACATTTAAGTAATATGTAGGCAATGCAATATTCAAATCGGGCAGCGATACATCTACAATTTCACATCCTGCAGATGAAATTTTATCAATACCTTTATGAATTACATTCTTTATTCCGGCATCACTTATCAGTTCATCAAATTCCTTTGCATATCCAAATTTTAAATTTTTTAAATTTCCGTCTAAATTTTTGTAAAAGTTGCAGAAATTTTTGTCTAAATTCAGGCAGGTTGCATCCTTTCCATCCTGTCCCGCAATAACTTCCAATAATAATGATGCTGTTTGGACATCTTTCGCCATTGGCCCAATCTGGTCAAGGGACATAGCCAGATCAATCAGTCCGTATCTTGAAACAACCCCATAAGTCGGCTTAAATCCGACAATGCCGCAGTGAGATGCAGGATTTCTTATACTTCCCCCCGTATCACTTCCCAGAGCGCAATCAACAAATCCAGCCGCTACTGCAGCAGCACTTCCGCTGCTTGAACCGCCTGGAATATGTCCCAACGCCGAAGGATTTTGTGTTGCTCCGAAATAAGATGTCTCTCCGGAACTTCCACATGCAAACTCATCCATATTCGTCATTCCGACAATCAATCCATGATTTTGCTTTACTCTTTCAACAACAGTAGCATCATAGAAAGACAGGTAATTCTCAAGTGTTTTTGAAGCACATGTTATTTTTAGTCCTATAACATTCATATTTGATTTAACTCCTATTTTCAGACCTTCTAATTTTCCCTTGTTAGTTAAATTTCCTTTTTGTCTTTCTTCCTCTGATTTAAATTTCTCGTTAAATGCAATAAATGCGTTTATTTTCTTGTCTTTTTCCTTTATTTCAGAAATTTCCATTTTTAAATGTAAGATGTTTAAAAATTTAAATATAATTGGTTTAAGAATTATATATCAATTAAATTTATTTCAAAATCTAAATTTATAATTCTAAATTTTAAAATGCATATTGCCATAACACCTGACGGAAACAGAAGGTATGCGAAAAAGAAAGGAAAGGGCTTTGAAGAAGCGTACGCAATCGGAATGAATAAATTTAGGGATTTTGTTGAATGGTGCAGCGACTTGAATGTAGAAGGTGTGACTGCTTATGCTTTATCTCTGGAAAATATACAAAACAGGGGTGCGGCGGAACTGGAAGTTTTAAGCAAAATTTTAATAAAAGAAATAGATAAAACAATAAACGATGAAAGAATTCATAAGAATGAAGTGTGTGTAAAGGTCTGTGGAAATTTAAATGAGGTAAAAAGTAAAAAATTTGTTGAGAAATTAAAGGAACTGGAAGATGCAACTGCAAAATACAGCAAACACAAGGTAAATTTAGCAGTGGCTTACGGGGGAAGGCAGGAGATCATAGAAGTTATAAAAAAATTTAAAAACAGTAGTGAAGAAGTTAATGAAGAAAATGTGCGAAATAAACTGCTTGTTAAAGAGTATCCGGATGTATTTATAAGGACTGGTGCGCATCGCATAAGTAATTTTTTGCTGTGGCAAACAGCATACTCAGAAATTTATTTTGTTGATAAATTATGGCCTGAATTAGAAAAGGATGATTTGATAAAAATTATAGGGGATTATAATAAAACAAAGAGAAATTTCGGAAAATAAAAAAATTAAAAATTTAATATTCCATTGTAAATTTAATAAATCTAAAATATATATAAAAAATTAAAAAATATTAATATCTTAATATCATAAAAGATTTTTAAAATGAGGGGAGTAAATTTACCAACCACAAAAAATTTGGATGCAGAGGTTGAAAAGGTTATCGGAAGGGTTATTGAGCCATTATTTATTATATCCGTCTTGACATTTTTGCTGGCAATTATCAAACCATTTATTGTGGGAACGAATGCAGTTTTTCCAGTCGTTTTTACAGTTATATTTTTAATACTTGGCATATTGTCATCTTATTTTGTTTATATGTATTTCAGGAAGGTTAAAAATTATTATTTTATCGGAATTCCTGTTCTGATATTTACAGAGGCATTGTTTTCTTTTCATGGAATGAACAGTACTGGGGGATTAGCATGGATGGCAGGTGATTTTAATGTTTTTGGAGTTGTGATTGGAATTTATCTGCTGTTTTATGCACTATCACTACATAAATTTTTATCAAAGGAAGTTGCAGCAGTGATTGCGATTGTTATTTCTGTATTTTTATTTCACCTTGTACCTGCAACAAATCCTTATTTGACGAGCGGTGATGCATTCGATAGTCACTGGCATTATAAAATTGTTAATAATACTTATACGACCGAACATGTAATGGATTATGATAATTTATCCTATCCAAAAATAACGGATCCGGAATATTATGCAAGCACCCCTGAAAGTCAATGGAAAACATCCGGCGGGCTTGATTTTTCAGCGACTATTCTTTTGCATGCCGTATTTATGGCATCAACGGCAAAAATTTTATCACCACTCGATATCAATCAATATGATACTGCGATGCTGTTCGGCGGTTTAATGGCCGGCTTTGCAGTACTTCTTATGTATTTATTCCTCAGAGAAATTTTTTCTGCTTATGCCCCTCATAACAAATTAGTTGGATTAATAGGTGCGTTTTGTCTGGGTTTTAATTATCTTTACAGTACAAGGTCAATTGCAGGAAGCTGTGAAGCAAGTGAAATGGGATTGATGCTTATGGCTGCAACGATGTATGTAATATTTAAGGCAATTAAAAGTAAGTCATTAACATGGACTTTGCTCGCGGGAATTACATTTTTCTTTTGGTCTATTGCGTGGGGGGGATATGCTGCTTACGGATTATACGCTCTTGGATTGTTCGCTGTTTTGTATGCATTAGCAAAATTTTTAAACAAAGAAAATACATTTTCTCATGTGCCATACATTGTAATTCCAATGATTTTTCCATTGTTCAATGTATTAATTTTACATGCACATAATGTCCTTCCGGCATTTCAGATTTCAAAAACATATATGCTTGTTATTGCAGCGGTTATTGCTGTTCCTTTAATCCTTGAAATGTTGAGATTGTTCCTGCTCAAGTCAAATAAAATAACAAATGTGGTTGATGAATATGAAGGATATAGAAGATGTGGCAAACTCGAAATGGTAAATTTATTCATAGAAAGGGCATTAAACAAACTTCCGAAAAATGTTTTGGGAGGAGTAAGCGGAGGAATTATTGTTATATGCTTACTAGGAGTTGTTGTTCTTCCTCAATTATTCATTGATCCAATTGTAGATGCTTTAACTGTGGGTTCAACAGGAGTTGTTTTTAAAACAATTGCAGAACAACTTGGCACAGGTGATTTTTCAACTTATGGAATTTTATTTTTATATGGATTAGCAATGATTCCGTTACTTTCTTATTTAATTGCAGGTAAAAAAGGAAGACCTTCAATGTACGCTGCTGCAGCTATAGGAATAGCAATGTTACTTCATTATTTAGTAATAGTTGTAATGAGCGCATCTTCATCATCTTTGTTTGCAGGTATGGATGCTATATTTGTATTTATACTTTTTGCTTTTTTTGACATTATTGCGATATTTATACTTACATTTAAATTTTCTCCCGAAGGAGGAAGGATGGGTGCTTCAATAATTTTAATTTTGGCAATTTCCGGATTGTGGGGATATTATAATGTACCTCAATTAGGAGCGAACTCTGTTTTAGGGGTTATTGCATTAGGTGCCGCTGTGGGATTAATTGCCGGAATTAACAAAAAGAACTTAAATGGGTTGAGAATTATCGGAACATTTGCAGTGCTTATAATTCCTTTATTTGTATTTCCTTTTATTTACACACCTCCATC
>MTER01000072.1 GCA_002083985.1 Candidatus Altarchaeales archaeon A3 | reverse complement strand
GAGCATCATCTTTCATAAAGTGTTCCATTCTTTATTATTGTTTTAAATAATTACATTTATATTTATAAAAACTCTCATGATAATTTTCAATAAAGTCAATCATGAATTTAGTAACATCAATTTTATCATTTAATAATCTTTCCCTTTTCTTTGCCCACTCCTGTTTTATGTCCGGATTTTTTAATAACTCAAAGGCTTTATTTATCCCATATTCATGAGTTTTAAACGAATAAACTAATCCATAGTCATCTTCAAGTTCAATGAAATTACCCATCGTTCCAACTAATGACGAAACATAAATAGAGGGTGTTCCGAGAATTGCGGATTCAGTCGCCATCGTTGCCCCCTCTCCTATATAAATCGTGGCGTAATACAATAAATCATGTATTTTTTCAGGGGAAATTGTTATCCTGTACTTCTCTAAATCCTTCTCCAATTTTGCCTCGGAAGTTATAAAAACCTTTGCGTATTTTTCCAATTCTTTAACTAATTTAATCTTTGATTCTAAACTAAATCCTTTCTGCCCGAGGTCATGGGTTGCAGTCCATGAAACAAACCTTAAAATTACAAATTTATCATCTTTGCTTAAATTTAATTCATCCAAAACTTCCGGATTTGGCTTGAAGTAATTTGGATGGAGATAGGTAAGTTCATGGTATCCTTTGTAACGAACTTGCTTTCTGCCGAGGTCTTTTTTGAAACAAGATGGAGTGCATACGGCATCTGAAAACGGCATATATAATCTATGTTCCAATGATGCATGTTCTGTATCGTCAAAAACGATGCATGACTTTCTCAATAATGATGAAACATGCGCAGCATTGACTGATATCCCTGTTAGAATGTCTGTGTTGAACTTTTTGGCAATTTTATACATTTTGTAATCTATTTCCACAACACCCTTAATCTTTGAAAACACACTTTTTCCATATTTGCCAACATTTTCGTATTCAAATCCATACGCATTTAGTAGTTGAAAGGTAACCTCTTTATCTCTTGCAGTTATTAAAATCTCATGTCCTTTCTTTTCCATATTCCATATAAAGTTCTTAAAAAAATGCACATGTGCCGGATGTCCGAGGTCAACTAAAATTTTCATTGTTTATCTTTTTTGATCTAATATTTTTTCTAATTCTTCCTGTGAAGGATAATTAATCAAAACTGCTTTGTATTTTCCGTGAAAAACAAATAAACTGCCTGCTGCAACCGCCGACGCATTTCCTTGTTTTACTGCATCTCTGAAATCCTCAAGTTTACCTGCACCGCCGCAGGCAATTACCGGGATATTTACCTCGTTTGTTACTTTTTTTATTAAGTCAATATCGTATCCTTTCATTGTTCCGTCTCTATCAACGGAATTTAAAAAAATTTCCCCGCAGCCAAGAGATTCCATTTTAATACTAAACTCTACAGGATCTAAATCAGTTAATTTATTTTTACTGCAATTATAAACTTTATATTTTCCCATTAAACTCTTTTTAACATCTATTGAAACAACAATACTTTGTGAACCAAAAAAATCCGATGCTTCTTTAATAAAAGAAGGATTTTCTATAGCATAACTATTTATAACTGCTTTTTCCACACCCAATGAAAAGAGTTTTTTTATATGTTGTATGGTTTTAATTCCGCCCCCGTATCCAAAAGGCATAAAACACTCTGTTGCAATATCCCGGATTACCTCAAAATTAGGTTCCCTTTGTTCTTTACTTGCCGTAATGTCAAGAAATATTAATTCATCTACCTCTTTTTCATTAAAGATTTTAACTGCGTTTATCGGGTCCCCTATATATTTTCCTTCTTTAAATTCAACAGTTTTTAATAGTCCCTTGTTTCTTAACAGTAATACTGGTATAACCCGTATATTTAACATTTTGATATTTAAAAATTCTCTGCGAAATTTTTTAAAAGTTGCATACCGAATTTATGACTTTTTTCCGGGTGAAACTGAACTCCAACAATATTATCTCTTTCAAAACCAGATGCAAAGTTATAACCATAAAATGTACTTGTTAATATATCTTCCTGATTATCACAAACAACATGATACGAATGAACAAAATAAAATCTGTTTTCCTGAGCATACATGTCTTGAAAGATTTTACTTTTCTTTTCAATTTTTATCGAATTCCACCCCATGTGCGGAATTTTTAATGAAGAATCCTGATTAAAATTAAATCGTATTGTTTTTGCATTTAGCCATCCTAATCCAGACAATTTTCCTTCATCGCTGTTTTTTGTCATTAACTGCATTCCAAGACATATTCCCATGATAGGGGTTTTTTCATTTAATATCTTTTCATTTAAGACATCTATTAAATCTAAATCAGATAACTGTTTAATACCATTGTCAAATGATCCTACCCCCGGTAAAATGAGCTTTGTTGCATTTTTTATTTCAGAGATCTGCGAGGTAATAATTGAATTATATCCTACTTTTTTTAACATGTTCTTAATTGAACCTACATTTCCCATTCCATAATCAATAATAGTGATCATAATCTTTTTAGTGTTTATTTATTGGTTTTTATATATTTAGCATTAAGCATTAAATCAAATCGCATACCTAAAGTATACGATAGGAGGAATTAAACGAAATTTATATGCTATCTTAAGCGGCAATCTTAGTTTACTAAATAAAAAATTGTTATTAGGATAATTCTTAAATGACTTAATTGGCAGCGACATTATTTTTTCGAACTCTTCTTCGGTAAGCCCGAATTTTTTTATAACATATTCTTTATCTTCTTGCATCATTTCTTCGGAAGGATACGGATCTTTTTTTAACTCTTCTAATGCTTCTTCCCTTGTTATCTGGCCTGAACAAATTAGAGTAGATAAATGTGCGCTTCTTTTATCAATTTTAAATTTCTTTGGAAGAATATACCCCTGGTAGAAACGAGTATATACTGATTCATAATGTTTCCCCCCATAATATTTCCATCCAAGTTCTCTTTCTATAAGTTTCACCGCGTCTTTTTTGTTATAATCAATGTAATCTAAAATCGTAACAAATTTTATTTTTTTTATAAAAAGATAATAAAACAGGTCAATTAAACTATAATGCGGAAATGTTTTTAATTTTAGTTTACTAAACTTTCCATGAATTCCTTCAATAAATCTCCAATCTTTAATATCATAAACCCAACCATTAGGTAATATCCCCTCCGTTGCAAGATTCGACCCGCTGATGATATACCGGATTTTTTTCTTATCAGCAATCTGGAAAAGAACAGCCATTATGGCATGGTCTGTTGGCATCTCAGCATTTATAAATGATGATTTTAAGAAAGATAACTGTAAATCCTTAAATTCTTCCCAATCAAGTACTATAGTATATAAATCAATATCAAGCACTTTACAAGTTTGTTCTATATTTTTTACTGACAACTCAGAATCCCACCCATTATCTAAATGAACTGCAAGTGGTCGCAAACCTAACTTCTTAACAGTGTACGCGACAATTGTGCTGTCTACCCCCCCACTGACTCCTATAATACAATCATATTCCTTATTTTTTCCTTCTTCTTTGATTTTATTTGTAATCTGTTTGAGTTTTTGCTGTTTTTCTTCGCGGGAATAAATTTCCCTTTCCATCAGTTTATCATATTTCCTGCAGTGATTACATGTTCCTTTTTCATCAAACCGAATGTCCTGATCTGATGTATCCATGACACACCGTACACATATTTTTTTAGTATCCATTTATAAAAGATGCATTCTATTAGAATTAAAATTTAATGCTCTTATTTTTGATATCGTGAGATTGCTATTTCAAACTTGTTTGAAATGCGGGAACGAAGTGAGCGTAAGTGAGGCGATGAAATTTTAAAAAATTTTGCCGTTATTTCAAATCTTGCCTTTGAAATATGATAGCGAAGCGAACTTATCCCCAATTTCAACATAAGAGATAAATTTAAGAGAGTGTCAACTATATAGAGATTTTATAAGAGGTCAATGGAAGTTTTTAATCGTTTTTATCTCTATTTGGTTAACACTCTCCTAATTTTTATGTGAGTAAATTTTTCAAAACGCAAAACTTGAGATTTCTTATTTAAAGACGGATTTTTTTGTTCTGAAGTAGTATGTTGATTTAACAAAAGTTTCCCATTTCATAAAAATCAATATATTGAAGGGAGATATTTGTTAAATCACCTCGCTTACGCTCGGAAATTTACAAAACTCGTATTTGTTTAGCTAATTGAATTTTTACCTCGTCATATTTGATTTTGTAGTTATTTTTTCACATTTTTCACACTTAATTTTTTAAGCAGCTAAACAAATACTATAAGTTAAATAAAAACAAGAAAATATAAAAATGAATCAAAAAAAAGAAAAAATTGCCGCAGTAGTTGTTACATACAACAGAAAAGATTTTTTAAGGAGATGTTTAAATGCGTTGTTGAATCAAACTTACAAATTAGATTCTATTATAATTATAGATAATGCCTCTACTGACCAAACTGAAGAAATGTTAAAAAAAGAATTTCTTAATAATCCTATTTTTGACTATGTCAAGTTAGAAGAAAATTTTGGAGGGTCAGAAGGATTTCATTATGGAGTAAAAAGAGCTTATGAAAAAGGATTTGATTGGATTTGGTTAATGGATGACGATGCGCTGCCTTTACCAGATGCAATGCAAAATATTGTAGATTCCGACATAAGTAGGAGTAAAAATGTTCTTGTATTATGTTGTACTGTCCTATATCCTAATGGAGATATTACACTTTACCACAGAAGAAAATTTAACTGGAAAACATTATCAGAGTATCCCATCCAAATAAACAAATATGCTTTGCCTTATTTTGAGATAGATACAGGAAGTTTTGTCGGTTTTTTATTAAAGAGGGATGCGATTGATGAGGTGGGCCTCCCAAAAAAAGAATTCTTCATTTACTATGATGATACAGAATATTCCCTCAGGATAAGAAAAATAGGCAAAATATATACTATTTCAAATAGTAAAATAGTTCATAATATTACTACAACAGCTCAAAGAAATGGAAAACTATCAGATACATCTACCAATAT
>MTER01000071.1 GCA_002083985.1 Candidatus Altarchaeales archaeon A3 | reverse complement strand
TTGCAATCAGAGAAATTTTAAAGGAAATTGGCAAATGATAATTTAAGAAATTTATACTTCACAACTTCACAAATTGATCTTTTTTAAATCTCTGAAATCGTAATGTGAGCAAAGAGTCAAGCTCTTGTTTATATACTTTGCACACTATAAATTGAGTTTTTCAAATATTTGGAAATGTGCTTAAAAAAGCGCGGTTTTCGCCGTTGTTGAGTATAAATATCAAAAATGAATACAAACAATATTCAAAGAACTGAATTTTTTGACAGGGAAAAGGAAAAGGAAGAAATTATAGGTATTTTAAGAACAGAACCACAGTTGATAAATTTCATTTATGGTCCGATAAACTCCGGAAAGACAACTTTAATTTCAAATTTAATTGAGAACTTGCCTGAAAATTATGTTGTCTTTTATATAAACTTAAGGCAAAACCCTATATCAACTTATAAGGACTTTCTAGAAGAGTTGTTTGATACTGACTTTGAAGATGGATTGGTAGAAAAGAAAATAAAGAAGGCAGTTCCCGATGCAATCGCCGACCTGAAAACAGTATTTGGAATTCCGATTCCTCCAAAATTGTTTGAAAAAATATTCAGCAGCGAAGACCCGAAAAGTGCATTCAGATATTTATTGAAAATTATGGGAAAAGTAAAAGAACACAATAAAATTCCTGTGCTTATAATTGATGAACTTCAGGTGATTGGCGATTTGAAAGTTGATGGAAATCTAATTTACAAATTGTTTAACTTTTTCGTTGCTCTGACAAAAGAATTGCATTTATGCCATGTTTTTGCTTTATCTTCTGATTCATTATTTATTGAAAAGGTTTATAATGAGGCAATACTTAAAGAAAGATGTCAATATCTGCTTGTAGATGAATTTGATAAGGAAACAACAAAGAAATTTCTGGAAAGGTCTAAAATTAGTAGGGAAGAATACAGCGCTGCATGGAATATTTTAGGGGGAAAACCCGGAATGCTGATTGCTTTTATAAATGCAGGAAACAGAAAGAAATTTGTTGAAGAAACCATTATGAAAAGAAAAGGTGAAATTGAAGAACTTGTATTTTCACTTAAAGATAAAAACAAAGAGATATTTGAAAAAATAATAAAGATATTTGAAAATTTCAGGAGCGTGGAATTTGCAAAATATAAATACATTACTGAAGAAATTCATCTTTTGGTTGCTCATAATATTGTGTTTGTAGACCCGTTAAAGAAAACAATAAGAATGCAGTCAAAGTCCGATTTGATTGCGGTAAGAGAAATTTTAAAGGAAATTGGAGAATGATTTAAATTTAAATGGAAATTTTCCTGAACAACAAAATTTATAAAATCATTGAAAAGCCATATCCTCACATTCTTGTTGATTCCAAAAAGGAAATTCACGGCTGGTTTTATGATAAAGACAGCGGAAGGCGTGAATGCACATCTGAACGATTACTGATAAATCCGTATAATGGCTGCTCTTTTAACTGCTTTTTCTGCTATGCGAGGTCATTTACAATAAGAAGGTTTGAAAGCGAAAATGAAGAAATTTATGAGAAATTTAAAAATTTTAACATTGTTATTGTATATAAGGACTTTGACAAGGTTGTGGCAAAGCAGTTGGACTCAATAAAGATTGCCAGTTGCGGATATTTAAGCCCCATAACCGACCCATTTCAGCCGGTTAATGAAAAATACAAATTGAGCGAAGGAGTCATTGCCGAATTTGTCAAAAGAAATATTCCGATTGAGTTCGTAACAAAAGGAAAAATCAGCGATGAATCAATAAATTTAATAAAGAGGCAGGAACACTCATTCGGACAAATTTCAATATTGACGCTGAATGATGAACTGAGAAAGAAATTTACTAACGGAGCGAGCACGGAAATTTTGCTTAAAAATTTTGAACGACTTGCAGACAACAACATTTATGCAGTAGCACGAATTGACCCGATTCTGCCCTACATAAATGACGGTATGCAGGACTTAAGAAATTTAATCAAAGAAGTCAAAGAAAGAGGGGCAAAGCACATTATAGCAAGTTGTGTTGATATTTTAAAGCCGATAGAGGATAAATTTTATGGCGGATTGGCAGGAATTGATAAAAATTTAATTGAAAAATACAAGGCATTATATACTGAAAGTATTGGCTATTATTCAAATGCGAACATAAATGAGCGCAAAAAATTATTTGAAAATTTAAAACAAATTTGTAATGCTGAAAAAATTTCATTTTCTTTATGTATGGAATTTGAAAAAATAAATATAAAAGGCAGGGAAACATTATCCGGATTAAATTGTTTATATTCAACATCGTTGAACTGCGAAGGAATGAATGTTCCGGTTTATGTGAAAAGTGCAGGCAACAGGAAATTTCAGCAGTTAAATAACTGTGAAGGAAACTGCCTGACATGTGGAAATTGCCTGCTTACTCATGAACTTGCACAAGCAAAGGCATTACGACTGGCGGACTATAAACGACTTGGTAAAATTTTTGAGAATAAATTTCAAAATAAATTGATTTAAGTGAACTTGCTCAATATCATATGGTAAATCACTCGTAACTGTCAAAAAATCACGAGCAACCTCCACTCTTTATTGAGCATATTCACATTTTTCAATAAATTTTTGCAAAATTGAATACAAATTGATCAACTCACGAACAAAAAGTTGTCATGTAGAGTTATTTATTCTGTACATAATAGCTTTTCCATGCATTACATGCCCATCGGGCCATTTTATCCTGGTGGTTTCTTAATACAACAGGAGTCCATTCTGTGTAATTTAACTCACCATTACTCATTTTAAAAGTGGATTTTTTATAAAATTGTTGTTTTTCAGAAAATACTTTATCTCCGATTTTTTTATTAATACTCTCTTCTAACAAAGTGTAATTGCCTAACAAATAGACATAATATTCCTGTTCATTTGCCTGAAAATAGGTCTCCCATGCGGAATTAGGATTTTCGGGCAAAATATGTTCAATTGTAGAAGTAGCATCTTCAAATTGGTGCTGTGTTCCTGAAATTGAATTTTCTAATTCAACTAAAATATATTTTACTAAATTTTTATTTATTTTAGTGCTGATAAGTTTTGTTGAAAATGCCTGTGCAAAGTTTTCATCGCTAACATAGACCTCTTTAAGTTGTTCAAATGCCTGTGCAGCGATAGAGATATCTCCATTAAATATTTTCAACGATAGTTTGTTAAAAATCACCTCTATTTCATTTGCATGCAAGCCGGAAATGACATTATATCTGAATATAATCACATTTAATTCGTGTAAGAGTTTTGTAAACTCCTGTTCACTTAGCTTTTGCTTTGCAATTAACATTAATGAATACCATGTGGATACGCCAAAAAGATTTAATGACCTTATTAAATTTCTTTGTTCTTTATTCCACATAGTATCAGCCGGATTTTCAAATGCAGAATATATTGATGCTAATCCTTCTAATTCATTTAATAGACAAAAAACTGTTTGTGGACTTTGTATTTGATTTTTTATAACTCTAAACAGATTGGAAACCCGGACTAATTCATTTCGGGAGTTCCAGTAATGTCTGATAAAAGTAGGCAAATCATTCTTGCTTAAAAAATCATTGATACTTTGCCACCTGCGTTCTGTCTCCTCCAAATCCGATGTACTTGAAGCAAATGCTTTAGAAAACAGATAATTCTTTAATAAGTCCGCAGGAGAAAGTTTAACACCTCTCGCATTTAATGTTTCAAATACTTTATATGCATTAAGGTCATCGCTTACAATAATAGTTGTAAAAATTAAATCATTTGAAGTTTCTTCATCAATAAACTTTGCCAGCGCTTCACCTGATTTAGTTAAAAAATGCTCTTTAATCTTCATATAAAAAAATTCATAAGCCTGCCATAATTTTTTTTGAGATGGTTTTAATTTTGATATTGCTGGTGGTTTTCTATGAGCAAGTAAATAACTTTTATAAAAATCATCATTATTTTTATTTAATATCAGTTTGGGAGAAATAGTAAGTTTGGAAGTCGAAAAATTACCGAGAAATTTCTCAGTGAGTTTTTCAATACGTAATTCATTTTGCTCTTTATCAATATCATTTTCCACCCACTCTTTAAGCAATCTGATTGCAGATAAACATAATATGCTTAATGTAGCAAAACGTTGTTGGCCATCTATAATTAAAAAAAATTTTGATTTGGTATCCTGCTCCTGAAAAACAACATAACCCATATAATGATTTTTTTCAACCGGCAAATCCAAAATATCTAGCCATAGGTCTTCCCATTCATCTCTGTCCCATGAATAATCTCTTTGATATAGTGGAACTTGGAATGTTTTACCATTTGCAATTAAATCATTAAATGACGCTGTTCCTGTATTTAATAATGTGTTGGTCATTTTTTATATATATACTTCACAACTTCACAGATTGCGTATTTTTAAATTTCTGAAATCGTAATGTTAGCAAAGAGTCAAGATCTTTTTTGTAAGTAGTATTTGTTTGTTCAAGACAGTTCGTAATAGCTTTTTTGAAACCGCCGAACTCCGGATAATATTTTGAATAAAGACACTTCTTTTTAACAAATTTCCATAGCCGCTCGATAAGATTTAAATTAGGAGAGTATGGAGGAAAATAAAGTAACTCTATGTTAAGGGATTTTGCTAAATTTTGTACGAGTGCACACTTTAGATACCGGGCATTATCCAAAACAATAGACATGTTGCAAATTAATTTAAATTAAAAGCATTTAAATTAGATAAATTTTTGAACATTAAAAATTTGATTTTGTTTAAAAATTTTCCTAAAAAATTAGTTTTTCTATAATAAATTGGTGGCGTAATTAACAGGTGACCGTTGGTGCTCACCCCTATAAATCGAAAAAAATTAAAAGCAATATTTTAAAAATTCCACTTAAAAGAAATCTTAAAATTTATGTATTGCGAAAAAAGTCACTTATTTTTTACGCCATCAAAATTTTAATATTTCCGGATTTTTCATCTTAATCCAGTATCCTGCACCAGGTTCCATTTTATCCAGATTTCCAAACCATGTTTTATAACC
>MTER01000070.1:743-7579 GCA_002083985.1 Candidatus Altarchaeales archaeon A3 | reverse complement strand
GTCATCAAAATTGCTTATCCCTCCCGAAACAATGACCGGAAGTTTTGATGCCTTAACAACCTTTTTAACATTCTTAAAATTTATCCCTTTAAGCATTCCCTCAACACCAATATCCGTAAATAAAAATCCGAAACATTTGTCGTAGAAATTTTCCATAAATTTTATAGTATCGTAATCAGTCAATTCCTTCCAGCCTTTTATTGCTACTTTTCCATCTTTTGAATCAATTGCCACGATAAGACGCTCCTTAACATCGCTTAATTCATCAATTCCTTTTAAAGCAAGCGTTCCGATATAAATTTTATCATCAGGATTTAAAATTTTTAAAATTTCTCTTGCTTTTTCGTAAGTTCTTATTCCTCCGCCAAAATAAATTTTTGTATTCACTACCTTTCTGATGGCCTTTAAAATTTCAATGTTGTCTTTTCCGGTTCCAAGTGTTGCATCAAGGTCAATAATATGTAAAATTTCAATACCGAAATCATCATATTTTTTTGCTATCTCAACCGGATTATTACTATAAAATTTTTCGCTCCCAAGTTTTCCCTGCGTTAATCGGGCAACCTTTCCGGATAATAAATCAATTGCAGGAAGTATGTGCATTTTTAAATTTAATAATTCATTTAATAATTTAAATTTAATTTGTTTTTTATCAAAATTTTATTGTTAAGAAAAATTTATAAAATAAAAATGACCCAACCAAACTATAATGTCCTAATGCTCAGCGGAAAAGGTGGCGTTGGAAAAAGCACAATTTCAGCAGCAATAGCACTTCATTTTGCTTCAAAAGGAAAGAAAACCTTAGTTCTTTCAACAGATCCTGCCCCGTCTTTATCCAGCATATTCGGTATGAATTTATCCGATAAAATTTCAAAGCTCAAAGAAAACCTTTACGGAACTGAAATTTCAGGCGACGAAATCATAAATCGATGGAATGAAAAATTCGGGAATGAAATTTATGCTGTTATGCGTGCCTTCGCAGATGTTGATTACAGTATTGTTGAGTACATAGGAACCGCTCCTGGAATTGAGGAAGAATTTATGCTTGATCATATTATGGAAATTGTGAAAAGCAAAAAATTTGACATTGTTATCTGGGATACCGCACCGATGGGAAATACATTAAAACTGCTTTCTATGCCGTCAAAATTTATCACACATTTAAATTTCGCAACAAAGGTTTATACTAAATTTTATAAAAGGAATTCAGCGAAGTCCATATATGAAATTATTGACGAATGGAAAGTCCTTTCGGAGCAAATCATTAAATTTCTCAAAGAAGAGGTCTGTCTTATGGCCGTATGTATTCCGGAAAATCTGGCCGTTTATCAGACGGAAAAACTGCTGGGTGAGTTTAAAGAGCACAATATAATGATTCAGAAAATTATTATCAACAATGTTATTCAAAAAGATGTCTGCGACAGCAAATTTATGCTGAAAAAGGCAGAAATTCAAAGGCAGTATGTTGAAAAAATAAAAAATTTACACAAAGATGTTGCTGAAATTCCGCTGTTTGAAGAAATAACAGAAGAAAATTTAATTAAAATTTCAAAGGAAATTTTTAAAGACAAATAATGAAATAACTAAAATAACTCAATTACTCAACAGGTTGTAACCAAAAATAAACCTTTGCTATTGTAACAATATATAAAAAGGCAAATTTTTACAATTTTTAAAGGTGGAATTTATGTAGATATATTATTATGATATACAAGAGGTCTAAAAATTTTAGTTTTCTTACAACCTGTCAAGTTTGCATAAATTAGATTTTACGTGAGAATTTGCTCTGAACACGTTAAATATCACAAACTAACCATGCACACTTTGTCGAATGTGACGTTGCAGGTGGGCTGTTCAATATGAGGGGTATTTCAAATTATTATTCTTTCCATTTTTTGACTTTAAAATACTTTTCTCTCGTTTCTTCAATAATGCTGTTCCAATATTTGAAAATGTTGAAATGCGGGTGATTTTTTCAATTTCTATAAAAAATAAAACAAGAAAAATGGAAATAACTTTTTTACAGATTTTTATACAAATTGAACACCCTACGTTGCAGAGTTAACAATTAGGAACAATAATTAAAATTTTGTCACTTTCCCGTAATATGCCTGCCATAAACATTATAAGTTTTTAAAATATCCTAGCAACAGCGAGTTGATCACACACTCAAAAATATGAGCATTTTTCTTTTCATTTTATAAATTTTATAGAATGCACTAACATTTCACCAAACTCTATTCTTTTCAAAAATAACATGTTCTCAGGAGCTACCCTTATCATCACAGCTCAGACTGGGACGGTTTCATCATAGAACATTTCATCACAGAACACCTAATGAAATTTAGTATCCCCTCAATAAAATAGAGTAATTAAATTATATTGTTCTATTTTTTGGGTGAAAAATACTAAATTTTTATATTTTACACTCGCTGTTGCTCGTATCTTTTAAAAACTCGAAGTTTTTAAAATATCTCGAAATTTTGAGGAGATATGAAATTTATTTAAAATTTGAAACTATTCAGCTACCTAAAAAATTAAGGGTAAATTTTTTGACTTTTTTAAATTTTTCACAGGTAATTTAAAAATCCAATAGATTTTTAAAGATTAAAAACCTGCAGTTTTTAGTGGTACTAAAATTTAAAATAAAAATTATGTTTATCTTTGTTTTCCGAATAATCCTCTGAACCACATAGGCATACTTCCCATTTCTTCTTTTTGAAGTTGTTCATACATTCTGAATAATATTCCGACAGTTAGCAAAATTCCGGTTCCGCTTCCGAAAACACCGAGGAAATCGGCAAATAATGCAAGTACTCCTACTGCAACAGAACTTATTACAACCATCTGGGGAATGTATCTTTCAAGCACATGTTGTATGACTCTTATATCTCGTCTGAATCCTGGGATTTGCATCCCGCCCTGGTGGATTTGCTGTGCAACTTTTTCCGGGCCAATGTTTGTTGTTGCAGCCCAAAATTTTCCGAAAAGCACACACAATGCAAGGAAAAATGTGCCATAGATGAGCATGTGAATTATAACCGTAATATCCCCTAACTGATATATTGAAGATGGATTAAGTATTCCGTATATGTTGTTGGAATTTCCGTAACCTGTTGTAATATAGGAAAATAAGGTATAGACCCCTTGTTGCAAGATATTCATCTCCTGATAACTCATTCCGGCATGAATGCCAAATATTGAAGGAATTAACTGAAGCGACTGTATAAGCGCAGCAGCTAATATTACAGGAATATTTGAGACATAGAAAAATTTTATCGGATAACGGGCGCTTATTCCCCTGAGTGTTCCGTAAGCAAGAGGTATTTCAAGTCGCATTGATTCTCCATAAACCACAACCAGAAATATAAAAAGTGTTGCTACAATTGGAAAAAGCAAAAATATGTCAAAATGTCCGGCAACTAATTTACTTATAAAGTTCGGAATTGCTCCTGCATAAATTCCGACCGCTCCTGCCATTTGCATCGGATTTATACTGGCAGTTATTATCGTTTGTGAAACTCCTCCAGCAATAAACAAACCAATTCCTGAACCAATACCGTATTTTGATATAATTTCATCGAGAAACATTAAAATTATACTTCCCATAGCGACCTGTAATACAACTATCCAGTACATATTCCCGCCTAACTGAAATGCAGCACACATCGCCGCTGATTCAAGCAATGCAAATATTACTACCAAAATCTTTTGGGCCCCCTGAAATAATGCCTTGTCTTCATTTCTTGTTAAGTCCAGTTCAAGTGCTCCTGTTCCGACTAATAGCTGAAGCATAATTGAAGCAACAACAATAGGACCTATACCAACAGTTATGAGTGATCCAATTTGACTCGCAAAGACAATCTGCATCAGTTCAAATCCTGATTTATTTAGTTCTGTCTCAGTAATTCCAAGGGGGTAAATAACTCCCAGAACAAAAAATATACCTAATACCAGTGCTACCCATAACACCTTTTCTTTCAAGGGCAATGCACGGGATGGCTTTTTTACTTCCGGAATATATTTTAAAAAAGGTCTAATAAATTCAAGTTTCATCTTTTAAGAATTTTTATTTTTCGGCAATGTCTTTTTCAGTTGTATTTATTTTGTTTTCGTTTGTATTATTTATATCTGCATTATTCACATTGTCCTTTGTTTCTTTTATTGTTCCCCCTATACTTTCAATCTTTTCCTTTGCCTTTTCCGAAAGCGAATTGGTCTCTATTACGAATTTATGGGAAATTTTTCCGTTTCCCAGTAATTTGTCGTATCCGATTGCTGCAAGATTTAAATAATATGTCCCATTATCTAATCTTATTTTTCCTTCATTAACAAAATTTTCCAGATTTCTCTCAATATCTCCGATATTTATTGCTATGATTTCGTTATCGGAAGAGTGTCTGGTAAATCCATGACTCCCGTGCATGTCTTTAAAGTATTTGGAATATTTACACCACTTTTGTTTGTACCATCCGGCATTTCCTGCACCGCCCTGACTTCCTTTTCCTCTATGCTTCTGAATTCCCCATCCGCAGTGTTTTGAACCTCTTAATTTTCTGTTTTTTTTATCTTTAACAGCCATTTTTAAATAAGTAAATTATTTGAAAATATATGAACGAAGTGAATTTATTTTAATAAGTATTTAAATAATAAATTTTTAAATTTTATAAAATATAAATTTACCTATCTTATATCATTCTTTTTAACAAATCATTAATTGCTATTTTTCTGTTTCCAAGAGCACCGCCCTGAGTATAAGGAATCTTTATTCCTTTTCTTTCAAACCCCTTTGTCGGAGGTGTCAACCGAAATGGCAATTTAAAATTTATGTCGCTTAATTTTGCTTTGTTTTCAAAAAATGCACCGACAAATTCGTCAACGGAATTAAATTTCGGATTAAGTGACTTTATTGTTTCATCATTAATTTTTTCAACCCTTGTATCTTTTTTTTCATTCTGGGATAAAATTTCCCCCCTGCTTAATAGCATCGCTTTAAATGTTTCTTTATCTATAGGTCCATAAGTTACATAACTATTAACTTTATTTATCATTCCTTTATAGGTGTCATCCAGTTCAACAACATTACAATTGTTTTTGTATTTTATTTTAAGTAAATCAAGTGTGGTCTTTATCCTCCCATCTACATTTATAGTTCCTCTTACTCTTACAACAGCAATCTTCATTTTGGTAATTTTTGTTTTTCTTTTATTTTATATTTCCTTTATTATCATATAAATTTGTAATACATAAATAAATATTTCATAACTAATTTTGCAAAATTTAAACAACATAACAAAATTTAAATATACCAATAAAATATACCAATAAATTTTAAATACGATAATAAATTTTAATAATGTAATAAAATGAAGTTTGAAGGAAAAAACGCAGAAAAAGAAAGAAAGGAAATACTTGACAGGGAATTGAGACATATTGACATAGAAAAATTTAATGCCGTGCCGCTCATTGAGGAATTTGAAAATGCGGCATTTCAGGCGAGAAATTTAGCGACTGCTGCAAAAATTTATGAAAAGATGCTTGCTGATAAGGACTGTTCAGTCATACTTTGTCTGGCCGGTTCGCTTTTCAGTGCAGGACTAAAAAAGATTGTTTATGATTTGGTTAAACATAATATGGTTGATGCCATTGTCTCTACGGGAGCAATTATTGTAGATCAGGACTTCTTTGAAGCACTTGGTTTTAAACACTATGTAGGAACACCTTTAACTGATGACGAAATGTTAAGGAAACACAGCATTGACAGAATTTATGACACTTATATTAATGAAGAAGAATTACGAATTTGCGATGAGACAATTGCAAAGATTGCCGACGAATTAAAACCAAAGCCGTATTCTTCCAGGGAGTTTATAATTGAAATTGGAAAATTTCTGGATAAATTTAAACAGCAGTATCCAGCTGCTGAAAATTCGGTTGTATTGGAATGCTATAAAAAAGGCGTCCCCATATTTGTACCTGCTTTCTCCGATTGCAGTGCGGGATTCGGATTAATTGAGCATCAGTTTAAGCGCAAAAATAATGAAAAGGTCTCTATTGACAGCGCAAAGGACTTTCTTGAACTGACCAAGATTAAACTTGATGCAAATGAAACCGGATTAGTTATGATTGGGGGAGGAGTTCCGAAAAATTTTGCCCAGGATATGACGGTTGCAGCGGAGATATTAAGTGAATTTGTCCATAAAGAAGTGAAAATGCATAAATATGCAATTCAGATAACCGTTGCAGATGAAAGGGATGGAGGTTTGTCCGGCTCAACATTGAAGGAAGCACTTTCATGGGGAAAGGTTGATGATAAATACACACAGATGGTTTATTGTGAGGCAACAATAGCATTTCCTTTGCTCGCGAGTTATGTTTATCACAAAGGAGCATGGAAAAACAGAAAAGCGAAGAATTACAATAAATTTTTATCAGAAGTAAATTTTTAAAATTTCTAGAAAAATTCATACACCTGCAAATATTATTAATCAGAAATAAAGAAATTTTAATCCGTAACTATGCCTATTTTTAGAAATATGGCATCCTCTCAAAATTTTATGGTATTTTAATTCAAGTTTTTAAAAGATACGAGCAACAGCGAGTGTAAAACATAAAAATTTAACATTTTTTACTGAAAAGTAAAGCCACAAAACTCAATTTGCCCTATTTTATTGAGAGGATACGAAATATGTTTATACCTAAAGATAAAACACGCGCATTATGACGGTTTTTGTATCATTTACTGTTATTTTCCATATTCCTAAATTTAGTAATACTTGACTATCTGCTATTATAGGACTATCTGCTATTATAGGACTATCTGCTATTTGAGATAT
>MTER01000070.1:454-710 GCA_002083985.1 Candidatus Altarchaeales archaeon A3 | reverse complement strand
GGAACTTGCTCAATATTAAGAGATAAATCACTCGTAACCGTCAAAAAATCACGAATAACCTCCACCCTTTATTGAACATATTCCATTTTTGGAACTTGCTCAATATTAAGAGGCAAATCAATCGTAACAGTCAAAAAATCACAAATAACCTCCACTTTTTATTGAGCATATTCTTATTTTCCATATTCCTAAATTTAGTAATACTTGACTATCTGCTATTATAGGACTATCTGCTATTATAGGACTATCTGCTATT
>MTER01000070.1:0-430 GCA_002083985.1 Candidatus Altarchaeales archaeon A3 | reverse complement strand
CCATTTGTATGCATTTTTGGAACTTGCTCAATATTAAGAGATAAATCACTCGTAACCGTCAAAAAATCACGAATAACCTCCACCCTTTATTAAACATATTCCATTTTTGTATTAATTTGGTGAAGTTTAATTTCACCAAAATTTAATTTGGCCGATAGTCGTGTATTACCTGACAATTAAATATTACCATTTAAATACTTGTATTTCTAAAAGAGGTAATAATTAATTCGGTTAGTTTTTTAATTTAGCCGATAGTCATGTATTACGAAAAATGGTTAAAGTTACGGTTTAATAATACAGAAAAATGCCAAAAGTTTTCACTATAAAAATAGCCACACCCTAGGATAAATTAAATGAATATTTTGAGATATTGAAAAAAGCAGAGGAGGAAAGAAAACCATTTGTTAAAAAATGCGAACTTGCTCAATAT
>MTER01000069.1 GCA_002083985.1 Candidatus Altarchaeales archaeon A3 | reverse complement strand
ATACACTATCATAAAAAATATCCCAAATGGAACTATACAATATGTCCAACAAAATAAAAGTTGTTCAAGTTATTTTTTTACAGCCCCTAAGTGTAATTTAGAATCTTATGCAAACCTCTTTCAATTCTTTTTCAATATAAGATTACAACCTCATAATTATATTGAAATAGTCATCAATACTATCATTAATTTTTTGTACTTTTTACAATACCTAAAAAATCAGCAATTTTTGAAACTTTCCACATACTTTTAAGTGCATCACTCCATTAAAAATATGAGCCAATTTTTTTCAATCCTGACCTTAATTTAACTCTGCCCCTGAAAAGATTTAATAATACCCCGGAACATCACAGGTATTCCCACACTCCCCTGATTACATACATAGCCCTCCTAGATACGTTAATTGCATGATCCCCGCTTCTTTCAAGGCATCTTCCGACAAGCAGAAGATTCAAAGACAGAGATATATTGCAGTTTTTTGATTCAGCCGTTTCTTTCAGTTTCGGAAATATGCTTCCGTAAAGTGCGTCAACCTTTTCTTCATCAGATACAACATGAGGAAACATTTCTTTGTCCTTATTGATGAAAGAATCTATTGAATCCCTCACCATTATCTTTACAATACCCCCCATCTCCTGAAGTATTTTTTCAGCGTCAGAAGGTTTCTCGTCCACTATAAAAGGAACAATCCTCGCAATATCCTTAGCGTAATCCCCGATCCTCTCAACGTCCACAGCAACATTTATGACAGTGCTTATAAACCTCAGATCACCGGCAACAGGCTGATGAAGCGCTATACACTGTATGCATCTTTCCTCTATTTCCTTGTAAAGGACGTCAATTTCTTCATTATCCAGGTCAATCACCTTCTGAGAAAGTTCTAAGTCACGGGTTCTCAATGCAACCATAGCATCATTTAAAGCCTTCTGCACAAGCTCACTCATAGACCCTAAATCCCTCTTAATCCTTGAAATTTCCCTATCAAGCGCACTTCTTGCCATCTTGTTCTTTATTTTATTGTTTTGTGTGTTTTATAATTATATGATTTTGTTATCCGAATCTCCCGGTTATATATTTTTCAGTTAACTCTTCTTTAGGGTTTTCAAATATAGCCTTTGTTTCACTGAATTCGATTAACTTGCCCAAATACATAAAACCCGTATGGTCGCTTACTCTTGCTGCCTGCTGCATGTTGTGGGTTACTATAATCACGGTGTATTTAAGCTTTAATTCGTTAATCAGCTCCTCAATCTTAGCCGTAGCTATAGGATCAAGAGCAGAGCACGGTTCATCCATTAATATAACCTCAGGTTCAACAGCAATCGCCCTTGCAATACACAGCCTCTGTTGCTGCCCCCCTGACAAACTCATTGCAGAATCCTGCAGCCTGTCTTTGACTTCATCCCATAATGCAGCAGCCCTCAAACTTCTCTCAACTATTTCATCCAGAACTTTTTTATTTCCAATGCCGTGTATTTTAGGCCCATAAGAAACGTTTTCATATACGGATTTAGGAAAAGGATTGGGCTTCTGGAAAACCATGCCGATTTTTTTTCTTATCTCAAATACATCAGCATCAGCCCCGTAAATATTTTTTCCGTTGAAAATAATCTCGCCTTTAGTCCTGCAGCCTAAAATAATATCATTCATGCGGTTAAAGCACCTGATAAGCGTTGACTTCCCGCAGCCCGAAGGCCCTATCAATGCAGTTACATTATTTCGCATAAATTTTATATTAATATCCAAAAGCGAATGCTTTTCCCCGTACCATAAATTTAAATCCCTTGTCCCTAAAACATTAACATCTTTTTTTTCCATGATTACCACCTTGTACGCTTTTTATAATAATTACGTATTAATATCGCAACCAAATAAAATGCTACAACAAGCACCAGCAAAACAAGCGCTGTTCCGGCAGCATTTTTACCCGAGCCAGGGATGCTTGTTGCAAGTATGAATAAATGATAAGGCAAAGCCATAACCGGCTCCATGACTGAGTCAGGTATGAACCTCTGGCTGAAAACAACAGCAGTGAACATGATTGGCGCGGTTTCGCCCGAAACCCTGCCTATGCTGAGTATAGCACCGGTAACGATCCCAGGTATTGAGGGGGGCATGACCACCTGTTTTATCGTCTGCCATTTAGTTGCGCCCAGAGCAAGGCTACCCTCCCGGATTGACTGTGGGACGGTTTTAAGTGCCTCCTCCGTTGTCCTTATTATTGTAGGAAGCACCATGAGAGCAAGAACTATCTGCCCGGCGATCAGGGATATGCCTAAATTCAGGAACAAAACCAAAAACGCAAAGCCGAACAAACCAAATACGATGGACGGTGTCCCGTTTAAAAGTTCCACTGCAGAACGGATTACTGAGGTTAATCTTCCCTCTTTTTTGTACTCTGTCAGGTAGATGGCTGCGCACACTCCGACGGGTAATGCTATAATAATCGCGCCGATGATCAAATAAAATGTCCCGGCTATTGCAGGAAATATTCCTCCTGCTCTTCCGAGGTCTTTAGGGGGCTCTGTCAGGAACTCCAAAGTTAATGCACCTATTCCGTTTGATACAATATAATATAATATAAAACCCAAAACAAACAACACAACTATCATTGAGGAGATAATAAGCCCGAAAGCAACTCGTTGGGCGTTTTTAGGAGATATTCTTTTATTCCCTATGTAAAAACAAAATGCCGCAAAGAAGATAAAAACAGCAGCCGGAATATTTATAAAATAAACCAAAAAACAAAACACAATTAACGCAAATAATATATGCACATATTTTTTAATCTTTTCAATATTTTCCTTTGGGATTGATATTATTGCCCTTTTCTTTTTTACGCCTGCTGAAGTTGTCTTTTCCTTTAATTTTCCAAGAACAAAATTAGCAATAATGTTTATGAAAAGAGTTATTGCCATCAATATGATTCCAAGCCCGAAAAGTGCGTTCATCCAGTTTGAGCCGATAGGAGTCTCACCCATTTCAATAGCTATTGCTCCCGTAAGTGTCTTAACCGTAGAAAACACGTCAAAAACAGAACCCGGAATTATTGCAGTATTTCCAGTAACCATAATCACTGCCATCGTTTCTCCTATAACCTTTCCAAGGCCGAGAACTACCGCTGCCGTAATCCCTGACATCGCTGAAGGAACAACAACCCTGCTTATTGTCTGCCATTTAGTCGCACCTAAAGCAAGAGAACCTTCCTTATACTCCCGCGGAACCGAACTAATCGCATCCTCAGCAATGCTTGTAATCGTAGGCAGAGCCATTACACCCAGCAAAATAGAGCCCGCAAGCATGCTCTCGCCTGTGGGAACATCAAAAGTTATCCTGAGCCATGTGGTTAAAACTATTAATCCTAAGAACCCGAAAACAACCGAAGGAATCCCGGCAAGCAATTCCACAGCAGGCTTAATAAACGCATTAACCTTAGGAGGAGCAATCTCCGAAATAAATATCGCACTCCCGATACTCAAAGGAACAGCTATCACCATCGCACCGAGAGTAACAAACAGCGTCCCGACAATTAAAGGAAGCGCCCCGTAGTAAGGAGTCGTACCATAAAGCTCGCCTTCAGGCTTCCAGTCTGTTCCGGATAAGAAATCCCATAAGCTAACCTGCTGAAATATCCCGTATCCTTCCTTCAGAAGAAAAAACAGAATTGAGAAAACAGCGATTATTGCAATTATTGCACATATAAACAAAATTGCTCTTACAATGAACTCTTCAATACTTTTTTTATTGACCGAAGATAATGAAATTTTTCTTATCATGACATTATTTATTTTCTTACAGCATCAGAATGTTTTCTTTAATTAAAATAATAAAATAAAAAGAAAGAAAGATGTATTGCCCGTGAATTTACTTAATTTTTTAAGCTAATAAAGGCACAAATCTTTCTTTTTCCACAATTTTTTGCCCTTCATCGCTTATTATGAAATCAATAAATTCTTTTTCCAGCCCTGCTGCAGGCCCGTTTGTAATCATGTAAAGATCTCTTGATATAGGGTACTTTCCATCTAAAATATTTTTTACTGTTGGCTCTGTAAGCACTCCGTTTTTGTCTATCTTAATCGCTTTTACTGTTGCATCAATGTATCCAAGCCCGACGTATCCGATTGCCCCCGGAGTCTGAGCTACTGTCTGCTGTACCGCCCCGTTTGCGTTCTTTTCAAGTGCTTTTTTGGTTAAGTTTCCTTTTTTCATTATGTGCTCTAAGAAAAATTCTCTTGTTCCTGATGCGGTGTCTCTGGAAACAACAACAATTTCCCGGTCATTTCCGCCTAAATCCTTCCAGTTTGTGTACGTTCCTTCATATATCTTCTTTATCTGGTCCTCTGTAAGAGAAGATAATGTGTTTTTCGGGTTCACGATAATTGCGATCCCGTCTTTTGCTATGGGATAAGACACTAAATCAGGGTAGTCTTTTTTCTCGCTGTCTTTTAACTCCCTTGAAGACAGCCCTATATCAGCTGTTTTTGTGCCTGCGGACTGCACTCCAACACCTGACCCTCCGCCGCTTACCTGTATATTAACTTCAGAGTATTTGTCCATAAAAGCATCTGCTGCCTGCTGTGCAATCGGAAGAACCGTTGTTGAACCGGATACAGTTAATGCCCCGCTTAATTCTTTTGTTTCAACTCCGCCCGGGGGGTTTTCGGTGCAACCAGAAATCACAAGCACTGCAATCAGCCCAAAAACCGAAAGCCATAAAAACCCGTTTTTTTTATTTTTTGCATCCATTTTTATTTTATTTAAATATTTTATATTTTTTATATTTTTAAATTATTATAAATTAATTAAATTTTGGACAATATTAAATTAATAATTAAACTATAAATGTAACTACTCACCCATCCAAAAAATTATGGGTAAATTTTTTGATTTTTGTATTTTTTTGAAAGATTTACCTTACATTCCGCACATCATGTCAATTTTTTTTAATTCCTGATTGTTTTTGCAAAATTTGTTGAATATGCTCAATAAAGGGTGGAGGTTATTCGTGATTTTTTAACTGTTAAGTGATTTATCACATATTATTAAGCAAATACAATTTATGACAAAAATTTGTAAATTTTTTTGTTTTTGAAGGCAATGTGCGGAAAGTCGGATTTAGAGGTAAATTTTACTAATCCATGAATAGTTATATATAAATAAATAATTATAAATAAATAATTAAATTTAGGATATTAAATAAATAATTAAATTTAGGATATATTAAATTATAATTTTTTTGAAGCACTAAAATATTGTGCCTTTCAGGTATAATCATATTATTGCCAAAAATGTGTAACTTATCAATGAGTTGTGGCAAATAAATTTTGTACCGCTCATTTTTTATAAAAAACAAATATAAAATGCAAAACAAATTATATATTTTATCATTTTCCCACAAGTTATTTAGAAGTTACAGATTTTCAAAATTTCAAAAACTATCTGTCAGTGTAGATCTCCAG
>MTER01000068.1 GCA_002083985.1 Candidatus Altarchaeales archaeon A3 | reverse complement strand
TGCTTCAATCTGAACGATACCAAAACTTTCCCTCAAACTTGGTAAAACAAATAAATCACAGGCATTCATCCATAAGGGGATTTCATCATGCAGTTTTGCACCAACTAATTTTACATAATTATTAAGATTCAAATCATTTATTAATTTTTGCAATTTTGGTCTTGATTGCCCCGTTCCAATTATACTGCATAAAATAGTTTTATCCTTTTTTATTGCCATATCAATCGCATTGATTAGGTATTCATGACCTTTGATCTCTTGTAAATTTCCAACAGCAAGTATGATTTTTTTATCTTGAAGAAGTGAAAGAGTTTGTCTTGCCTTTGATTTTTCCATTGGTTTGAAAAGTTCGTCACTATAACTGTTGGGTATTACTGTTACTTTATCATCCAAATTCAATTTTTTAAATACCTCATAATTACTATTGCTGACGGTAATGATGTGATCAGAATTTTTAATCACTTTTAGCGTCATTTCCATAAAGTCTTTTTTCAAGAAAGGCAAACTATAAATATCATGACCGTGCGCGGTAACAACCAAGGGAACATCATATATCTTTTTTAAGTGAACTCCTATTAATCCCCCTGGATAAATAAATTGAGCATGAATCAAATCAGGATGTATATTCAGTTTATTCAACTCTTTAACTGCTTGATTTGCCATCCATTTTGTATAGATGTCCATAACAGTCATACTCTTTGGGATATTCTGAAGAAGTACTATAGGAATACGAATGCCAAACGGCTCTAATGTTGTTACAAAATCTAACTTTTTTGGAGATATTAATTTTCGAGCAAGTTTGAACTTGGGCCATAAATCAAATGCTAAAATAGTTACATCTCTTACATACGGGGTAGTTGCTTTAGCAAGACGATTAATTAATGGACCATTGTAATGGGACATCATCAATAAACTAATTAGTTGTTTTGACATTTTTCAATTTAACTGTATAATTTGTACCGAATCGTGTAAAGATATCTGTTCTTGATCTTAACATTCTTTCAAATTCTGCAATTAACTTAATTGTTATATTTGGAATGTATGCAGGCCATAACCCAAAAGAGTATTCATCTACCAATTCTAATCCAAGTAATCTAAATTGTTTTTTATACCAACTATAAGATCGAAAGTGGTCACCAGTCTTTTTATATAATTCATCTTTGAGTTTTTTAATCAAAGCATATATAGAAAAACTATTCTTGAGGAATAATATAATCACTCCACCATCTTTTGTCACCCTTGACATTTCCTTTAATGCTGAACTAAAATGATTATCATCAAGCATCTGCAAAACACTTATGCAAATCGTTTTATCGAATGTATTGTCCTCAAAAGGTATATCTAACACATTTGCAACTTGTAAATCAACATTAGTTATGTCCTCTCTTTTGATTTTTCCTTTCAGCATTTTTATCATTTCCTCCGACAAATCTACGCCATACCATTTCTTACAAAAATCATGATACATCAGTATGGTCCTACCATTTCCGCAGCCAGCATCCAGTATAATATCTGTTGGTTGGGGATTGAATAACTCCATAAATCTTTTTTCATTGTAATCTATAACACTTCGACTTACACACCCTCTTTTAAATTCTACAGGAGATATATCCTCTTCTACTCGATTATTCCATATCTTTTTCCAATAATTAATTTCGTCATCCATTTTCTTGTTTATAAATTATACTTGTTGCAAATTAAGACATATAACTTAACTTTATTACTTGTTTAAATTACATTTGCTCTTATTTTAAATTTGTGATGACTGCGAAAAATTTTTGAATTTTATGACAATTTCGCGACATTAAAATATGAGTCAAATTAATTTGCAACATGTCTATTAGACATGTTGCGAAATAACTTTTTCATCTTTAAATTTTATTGATTTTCACCTTTAAAATTTTTAATTTGCAACAACTCTATTATTCATAAATCCGTTTATATTCTCTAAATCCTCCCCAGACACATAATAATGCACGGGTAAATTTATTAGATGGGAAGATAAATATTCACTATTTTTTAATTCTTTTTGATTATATGAAAGTAATTTACTGTAAGGATACTTTAAATGCACGGGTCTGAGCCAGTTGTAATTACCTAACTCAAATCCTTGTTTTTTGCCTTTAACATTTATTTGTGAAACAGAATACTTTGTGTTATTTAAAACAGTATAATATAAAAAGGCAGGTTCCTTCTCCTTATCTATTGTTGGCAGAGTCCATGAATCATTCAAAGTGTCAGCAAAGTATTTTGCATTTTCGTTACGAATTTTATTTACTTGATCAATAGATTCCAAAGCAATAAGTCCAACTGTGGATCTTAAGGAGTTCATTAATAGAAACTTTGATTCGATCTTATTTGCTTTTGATGGCATGGGTAATGGCAAGTACTTCAATAGCTTCTCAAATTTGAGTGCATAATCTCTTATAAAGGGGTTAGAAACGAGCAATGATTCTTTTTCTGGGAGAATATTGTGGTTTTTTAGATATTTAACTATCCTATTTTCGATTTCTTTTTCAGACGATTTATTTGTTATAATATTATCAATTAAACTAAACAAATTTTTATCTCTCCTCAAAAGTTTTTTACAAAAAGCATTAGGCAATTCAATATTATAAAATTCCCTCTGTGTTAAGAAGTGCTGCACTAATAAAGCATATATCATTTCTTTTTCAGATGCAATAGGTGTTCTTTCATAATCTTTAAGAACATCATTTGCTTTCTCTATTAGTTTATTGTTGTTAATAACAAGCATACCCCCATCACCAGTGGACATAGGTTTGCCAAAGTTGAAACTAAAAAATGAAATATCTCCATAGGTTCCGACATTTTTACCGTTATATTTTGCGCCAATGGTGTGCGCACAATCCTCTATCAGATAACAATTATTTTCTCTTGCAATAGACAATATTTCTTTTATATCACAGGGAACACCATAAAGATGAGCAGCAATAATCACTTTTGTTTTTGGAGTAATTTTCTTCTCTATTTTAGAAGGAGAGACATTATAATCTTTGATTGAATTATCAACAAGAACCGGAGTTGCACCTAATTCAAGTATGGCATCTATCACAACAGAACATATTAAACTTTGAACAATCACTTCATCACTCTTTTTTACACCCAATATTTTTAGTGCCAATAGTAAAGCAGATCTTCCTTGATTGGTTGCAATACTCCTTGAAGCATTAATATATTTAGAAAATTCATCTTCAAAGTACTTAATATTTTTTTCATTAGCAGCATCAGTTATTTCATTTACAATCTTCTGAACATCAACAAAGGGTTTGTTTTTATTTAACATTTTGTTATAATAGTTTATTAACTAACGAAGTAGTGAATCTAACTATTTTCATGCGTTCAATCCACGGCCAATAGCCACTGACTTTAATCCTAAACAAGTTTTTTGAGACTATACCTACTCCAGTTCTTCTTAATGTATATATACTGTCCGGATACTTATTTCCAATGTTTCCATCACATGCAGCTTTGTATCCTGAGTCTTTTATAATTTTGATTATTTTATCATCAAATTCGGAATTAAAAGGGTATGCAAAAAAATCTACATTCTTTTTAAGTCCTTTTTCTAAAACTTTTTTTGAATCATATAGTTCATATCTGAGTCGTTGTTCATCTTTAATTTCTGACAGTTTTGCATGAGTCATAGTATGTCCACCTATGTCTATGTTATTTTCTGACATCTCTCTTAATTGATCCCATGAAAGAAAATCTTTTCTACCAACTAAACTTGCAACCATAAATATTGATGCAGGAATATCATATTTTTTCATTATTGGAAATGCCTTTGTATAATTATCTTCATAACCATCATCAAATGTAATCACAACCTTTTTCTTTAAATTTTCATTATTATTTATTAGTTTGAGTAGTTCATGCAGAGAAACAACATCATAACTATGCTTTCTTAAAAATTTCATTTGTTTTTCAAAATCCCATTGAGTTAGGTAACTTGATGCTGTGAGGTAGTAAAATACTTGCGTTTTTCCTTTAAATTCAAACTCTATAGGAATAGTATCAACTCTTTCTGGTTTACCAATCCGGTGATAATTAAGTATAGGAACTACATACTTATCCGAAATTAAACTTGAAATACCTGTCATTTTTATAGTCGTCTTGTTTTTAATATATTGTATCCTTTTTCTGCAATATTGCCTAAAAGTGTTGATTTTTTGACTTCAAAACACACAGTTATATCAGGGTTGCATTTTGATTTATAACTAATTAATCTCTGTGTTCCGGCACCCATTAATTCGCAATACTTAAAACCCTGCGCATGAGCCCATTTTATTGTTTCCCATTGAACTAAATCATTGGGCGAGATTCCTTTTAAATTAGGTCTGGCAGAGCCAATCCAAGTTGCTGCTTTATTTTTATAGTACACAACAATTCTTCCACTGATAACCTCCCCATTGTATTTGGCAATGAAAATTTTAAAGTTATCAGAAAAAAAATCATATAATTCCAATAAATATTCCTTATGGAGAGGAATTGTTATATCCTGTTCATTATATCTATTAAATAACGAATTATAAATAAATTCTAATTCTTCTCTATGTCCTTCAATTATATGGATTTTTTTCTCGGTTTCAGTTATGCTTCCTCGAAGTTCTTTTTTGAAATCCATCCATATTTTATCTATACCTTTACTTAAATCTATTACATAATTATAATTTGGTGTAACCTTATACCCGCTCCATTTAAAAGGGCGTGCATCTATAAAACCTGGAGGCAGAGAAAATGATACATAAGATGGGTTAATTTCATTAAAAATTAATTTGTCAATTTCTTTTTGGAATTCAATATATATTGATTCTTTTTTATCCTGTTTCAAAGTATCGTAATCAACAATTAAAGGCCCTAAATAAGGAACTGCTGTTTTCGGAGGAGGGGAGAAAACACCTTTAATTATAAATGTCTTTTGATAAAAAAATGGAAAGATTCCAATAGGAGTTTCTCCTTTCAAACCCATTATCGGATAAAATTTGCTGTTCGTGTGTTTTTTCAACAATCTTAAGCCACTTCCATTTGTGAAAGATTGTTCCGTAAGGTGAAGTATCTACAATTTTATCCCATTTCTCGGATTCGGATTCCTTAACTTTTATTAGATTAATTTCCATTCCACCACCTCCATATTTCTTCTCCGCTTGTCATCCAAGCGTTCTTTTTATAACTATAATTTAAAATTTTTTCATATACCTTAATATAATTTTCTCTAAAAGGACAATTAAGGACATTACTATTGTGCCAGTTTAAAGTTAAAATACCATTATATTTTTCAACTGTGTCAATAATTCTCTTTGTAGTTTCCCACGCTTTTTCAATTGAAACTGGAACATTAAATAAAGCACTGTCCATAATAATCATAGGAATCTCTA
>MTER01000067.1 GCA_002083985.1 Candidatus Altarchaeales archaeon A3 | reverse complement strand
ATCACGCTAACAAATGGCTCAATGACTTGGAACGAGAGCAAGAAGTAAATAAATAAAATTTGGCTGACGGGTGCATGCGCAGAGTGTTCCCCCAGGGAACCGGATATGCACTTGGAATGACGCAATGGCCCTGAAACGGGAAAATTAAATAAAAAAAGTTAAACCTAAAACAATATGGATTTTAAAACAGGTATATTGGTAATGATGGTAGGGATAGCGATGTTAGTAATAGCTATGAGTTCTGTAAATGCTGCTTGGACTGTTGCAGCACTTTCAGGAGATTTGGAAAATGGACCGTGCAATAATTATCATTCTGGAACCAATTCAATGTCACTATGTGAGGACCATATTTTAGAAGGAGGAACTGCAGATGCACTAGCAGAAGCACAAGGTAAGTCGTCTAAATATCATGACAAAGAGGAAGCCACATTTTATTATGGGTGGCCTTACACAGTGGGGGCATATGCAAGAGCAGAATCTACTTGGGCATATGCATCTGTGTACCGATATTAAAGTATAGAAACAAAAATAGAAAAAGGGAAGATATAACAGAACAAACTCATTTTTATTTTTTTATTTTTTTAACAATCAAAATTTAAAATTACATCTCAATAAGTTGTGGCAAATAAATTTCGTAACTGCTCATTTTATAAAAAACAAATACAAAAAATGCAAAACAAATTATATATTTTACCATCTTCCCGCAAGTTATTGAGAAGTTGGTGCTCATCCCTTTAAATTGTGTTAATTAATTTAAGAGTGATCTGTTCGCTTCCAACGGCGTTTTTTTATTTTAGTCTTCCGTCGTTTTCAAAAATGTTTATAAAAATAATAGTAAAAAAGCAAATAAATAATTATCCCAATTTTAGTTAGTAAGCATCGAGAAGTTACAATTTAAATTATCAAAAATGTCAAAAAATACAAATCACTTTATCAATTATTCGTTATTGTCGTATGTAGGTATAAGTATTATAATATTGATATTACTTGTATCATCTTCAGGGTGTTTAAATAAGAACGGTGAAACTGCATTAAATAGTATGGATGATGAGAATATAACCCAAGAAAAAGAAGTTAAAATAACTAATATTGTAGGTATAGAATCATTAAAACCTACAGGAAATCTACATATAAATGTTGGAGAGATTTATACCTACTCTATTTATGATAATCTTATCATGAATGCAAGAACTCTTTTACCAAACTCTTCGAACGATGTATGGTGCGAACCAATTAGAGTTGATATATCTCTACATATAGAAAAAATTAAACGAATAAATGGAAGCAATTATTACTTGTTGCAGTCAGAAAGAAGAGAGATGTATCCAGTATGCTATCATAATATGAATGGGAAAATAATAAAAGTGACTGTTGGAAAAGCATTATACCCTAATGAAAAAGATAATCCTTTTATTTATGGAGGTTGTAGAATAGGAATATATACGGATAATCTTTCCGCTTATCCTATTCCAATTGGAAAAAATTTTGGATTATGTTATGAAACCAAAATTTATGAACCCTGGATGTTATACTTAAATGAAAGTGTTGGTTTTGTTGAGAAAAACTATATCGAGATGAACAAAAATACAATAGAAGAAAGTATAGAAACCACTGTAACCGGTGAAGAAAAAATAAATAAATTTGATTGCTTTAAAGTACAAAGAATATATACTTCATCATCGCCTAACGACATGCAAAAACACATACAAACAAAAGATATAATATATGTGGACAAATATAAAAGAATCGCTGTAAAATATGAGCATTATGTATTTGCTCATGGAGGATATATCGCATGGGAAAAATTTGAATTAAAAGATGCAAAAATTTTAAAATGAACGCAAAAATATTTTTGGTAACTTTGGTTATTATAAGTATTGGAATTGCGATTTGTCTTTTTACTATTGAACAATTGGTAGGCATAGAAAAAGAAAACTATACGCAACAGAAAAATTATACTTCGCACGAATTATTAGAAAAAAATACATATTCTTATACTCAAAATTCTTACATAAACCTAACACAAACAACACACCAACAACAAAATTTATTGGTAAATAATATAAGCAAAAATGAAACTTATGAAACAATTTACAAATATATATTAAAAGAAGACGATTATGGAAAAATATCAGAATCCAATATTACAATATATGCAAAAGAAGAATGGATTAACGGAACAAAATATGTTGTTGCAGAAAGTAAATTAGACATTCCAGCGGAATTATTTGAATTTAGAAAATCAGAAAATTTACATCTTGATTTTTTACTTTCTAAAAATTATTCCAAAGAATATATTAAAAAAGACATAGCACAACATTTTAAATTTAAAGTAGATATTTTCACAAATTGTCCTCCACAATGTGAAGGAATAGATGAAAGTTGGTCATCTTTATATAATACAATTGCATATATTAACCCTCAAATAGGAAATATTAAAATGATCAAAATTCCTTATGTAAAAGTATTTAGAAATGAAAATTTTACACTATACGAAAAATTAAGACATATGCCTGAAAATAAAAGTGAAGAAGAATTTCAATCAAATATAATTTATTCTGACGAATCGGTAGATATTGCATATGAGATATATGATATTAACCTACAAATAGGACTCTATCATCTGCTTTATTTAATAGGATTTGTCAAATTTGAGCCAGAAAATATTACGATAACCGAAAGAACAGATTTATTGGATGTTAAATATAGCGATTTTCCTTTTGAAGGAAAAGAATCACAAACCCAACAGTGTGGAGGTATAATAATAGGTGATAAACCACATACAACATATTATGTTGTAAGAAAATATAATGTTTCCTGCACAAAGAACACAACAAAAGGTATAATAGCAGACAAACAATATCATAAGGAAGAATTTTGTTCTTACGAAACAAATCTCCCAAAAGATGAGTTTGAAGAACGAATGCAAGAAAGTATTTTAAAATATAACATAATTACCATAAACATAAATTTTTTGGGAACTGATATTTTCAAAGGAAAAGAAGCATATAAGATAGAAAATAAATTAAAAGGAAAATCCCCGGATGCTTTGTTTGAGAGAGATACGATAATATGGATAGACAAGAAGGATAAAATTATACTTAGAATGAATTCAACAGGAGAATTGAGTGGTGGTTCTATAAGTGCTAAATACACAACAATTTATGAACTAATAAATGAATCAATCGTTAAAAAATGAAATCACAATATTTAAAATTAATAACATGGGCAATGTTTATATTGGTGTTCGTCTTTATTTTATTTATTTCAGGTTGCTTGAATAATGAGGAAAATAAGAATAAAACTACGGAAAATACAGAAGATACAAACAATACGATAATTTCTGAAAAGGATGTAAAAATAATAAAGTCGGTTCACGTAGGATTTGAAAACTTAACGCCAACGGGAAAATTGCAAATTGATGTCGGAGATATTTATGTTTATAATGTGTGGGATAACACGATCAACGCAATAGAAGGAAAAAAAGGAAACGCTTTGTCTAATTCTAAAATTCCTAACGAAATATGCGATCCTGCTGAGGCAGATATATTTGTATATGTGGATAAAATTGAGAGAATAAATAAAAGTGATTATTACATCGTAAGATTTGAGGAAGCAGAGGCATCATATACCTGTTATACCAAAGAGGAACACGATTTTACAGAAACAAAAAATACCTTTATTTATAGAAAGAATGTTATTGGAATAAATAAAGACAAAGTTTCTAGTCATATATTTATACCAACATCAACAGATGCACAAAAACCAAAAACAGAAAGTGATAAAAAATATAGCGATGTCCATAGAAGGATAAATCAGGTAACCTCTCTCTTTTACTTCCCTGATTGGATAACTTGCCTTGACGAAAAGACAAAATTTATTATTGATGAAGTAAAGGAAAGGAACGGAAAAAAAGAAGGATATTATTCGGAATTAACGGTTGTAGGATCTGAAAAAGTAAATGGATTTGATTGCTTTAAAGTTGAACAAATTTACGAAGGATATTCTGAAACATACAACCAAAAAAACAGATACCTTTTTTATGTAGACAAAAACAGAAGGATAATTGTAAAAATGGAAAATTATTTGCATGCTCAAGGAGGACATATTCCAATGCAAAAGATAGAATTGAAAGAAATAAAAAAATCACAATGAGAAATAAACTTACGCTCATGTTTTTGGATTTAATTTCACTTGAACCGCATAAAGATGATAACACAATGACTGAACGCTTGTTCTTTGCTTTCTGAACGGTCGTTCATACAACAATATATTTCCCGTTCAGATATAATTTATTTACAATTAAATAAACTAAAAAATTAAAATTAAATAAACTGATAAATTTGGAACAAAATGAAAAGCTATAAAATTTTAGTACTTGCAGGGATAGGTATAATCGTTGTAGGAATTATATTGTTTAGCGGATGCATCGAGGAAAAACCAAAAGAGAAGTCAGCACTTGAAGTATATTGCGATGTATCAAGTTTAACACCCCGGGATTATAATGAGTGTTGTAAATATAGGGGTGAATTGTACTCAGAAATAAAGAAGAAAGGCATATCTTATTGTATACCTGAAAATATAAAGCATGGATTGGATTGCATTACTCTTTTTGCAATGTCAGAAGAGAATGTATCTGTTTGCGATAAAATATCATATTGGTCAGGAAGAAATTATTGTATGCCTTTTGTTGCCGCTGCAGAAGAAAATACATCTGTTTGCGATAAAATATCTGTTGAATCTGTAAAAGAGAATTGTATTGGAATGGTTGCCAAAGCAAAAAGGGATGTGTCTATTTGTGATAAAACATCAACTTCATCGGGAAAAAATTATTGTATCGGAATGGTCGCTTCTGCAAAAAAGAATATTTCTCTTTGTGATAAAATCCCAATCCTGTCTAAAAAAGAATATTGTATCGGAATGGTTGCAGCAGCAAAAGAAGATGTTTCTCTTTGTGATAAAATTTCAATAAAATCAATAAAAGATGGCTGTCTTTTAATGATTGCTATGGGAACAAAAACGAACATTTCTCTTTGTGATAAAATATCCGATGCACATCTAAAAGATGAATGTATTACAAAAGTTGCCGAAACAAAAGAATTTGTGATAAAACAACAACTTCATCACAAAAGGACTTTTGTATTGAGAGAGTCGCAACAACAAAACAGGATGTTTCTCTTTGTGATAAAATTTCAAAACCAATTTGGAAAGAAAACTGCATTATTCAGGTTGCGCACAAAACAGGATGTTTCTCTTTGTGATAAAATGTCTAACGATGAGGTGAAGGAAAGCTGCATTATGGGGGTTGCATGGGCAACGCAAGATATATCTCTCTGTCATAAACTATCTCCATCAGATGAAGGTGGATGTATCGGAATGATTGCACAGGAAAAACAGGATGTATCCCTTTGTGATAAAATATTAACTACTTTGGAGAAAGAATATTGCATTGAGAGTGTTGCCGAAATAAAAGAAGATATTTCCCTTTGTGATAAAATATCAAATACCTTCATAAAAGATGAATGTATTAAGCACGTTGCCACGACAAAACAGGATGTATCCCTTTGTGATAAAATATCAAATACTTCAACAAAAGATGCGTGTATTAAGGGGATTGCAGAAGCAAGGCTTTGTGATAAAATTTCAACTATATTTGGAAAAGACACTTGTATTTGGCGCGTTGCCACGACAAAACAACCCGATGGCTCCATCTGTAATAAAATTTCAACTACAATGGGAAAAGAAACATGCATCAGGCAGGTCGCAGAACTAAAGCACGATGCTTCACTCTGCGATAAAATATCAGATACAAAAATAAAGGAGAGTTGTATTGAACGCTCATCACGGAATTAATTACAGAACTAAAATTTCAAAATTTTTTCCAATGCTCGTGTTTTTGTTTCATTAAATTTCATTATAAACCAAATTTAATAATAACTAAATTTTTAACCAAATTTTAAAATGGAACCAGTATTTGTTGTAGCAAAAAAGGAATTTTCGGAGAATATGAGTAGTATGAGATTTATGGTCTTGTTTGGAATTTTTTATACATAGTTCTGGAAAAATTTGGTGTGTTGGCGCGAGAAGTGAAGAAGATTTATATTGTGCATTAGAAAAGCATTTTCAAAAGGTTGGTGAGATTATAGGTATTAAAACGATGTCTGTCTCTGTAAAAAACATTATGGCTACGACTATGTTTGACTATAAAATAGATTTAGTGAAACTGGAAAATTATGGGGAATATGATTGTAAAATTACCTATGATTCAGAAATTTTTCCTGCAGCAACATATAAATCAAAGTTAGGCACTGCTAACCTTTTTCTAAATGGAAAAATTGTTGTAATTGTAAAGAGAAAAGACGACATTATTCCAATAGTGAAG
>MTER01000066.1 GCA_002083985.1 Candidatus Altarchaeales archaeon A3 | reverse complement strand
CTTCCAACGGTGTTTTTTTTATTTTGGTTTTCCGTCGTTTTCAAAAATGTCTATAAAAATAATAGTAAAAAAGCAAATATATAATAACCTCGCTTCGTTCGGATATTTTAAAATATTCGGGATTTTAAAATTACTCCAATTTTAGTGAGTCAGTACATCATTTTAATACTTAATTTGAGCTGATTTTAATTAAAATAAAACCTGGAAAAACACAAAAACCAAAATTTTTTTATGGATTCTTTTACCTCGCTTCAGCGTAAAATAAAATATAAATTTAATGACATTGAGATTCTTAGAAAAGCGCTTACACATTCTTCTTTTGCGAACAAGAATGACTGCGGGAGTAATGAGCGTTTGGAGTTTCTGGGAGATTCTGTTCTGGGTTTTGTGTTGACGGAATATCTGTTTAATGAATTCAATGCCCTTGGCGAGGGCACACTGTCAAGAATTAAGGGAAATTTGTGTGGAGGAATTTTAGTTAATAAGAAGGCTGGCAAATTAAAGCTGAGGAAATATCTTTTGATTGTTGAAAGCAAAGAAAAAATAAAATCAAAAAAAGAAGAAAATTTTCTCGGGGATGCGCTTGAGGCGTTGATAGGTGCGGTTTATGTTGATTCTGATTTTGATACGGTCAGAAAGGTTATTATCGGATTGTTTAAGGATGATTTGAAGGGCATAAGCTTTGAAGATATAAAAGACTCTAAGAGTGTTTTGCAGGAATTAATACAGAAAAAACACCGGATTATCCCGAAATATAATTTAATTAAATCTGATGGTGATTCTCACAATAAAACGTTTTATGTTGAGGTTGTGATACCTGAAGGCAGATTTAAAGGCAGAGGAAAAAGCAAGAAAGATGCTGAATCAAAAGCAGCTAAAAAAGCAGTTGATAAAATATCCTAGATGATTTTATGTTTAGTTTGAATGATTTAAAAGGAATTTAAGGGAATTTAAATTAAATTTACATCATAGTATCCTCTCAATAAAACAGGGCAATTAAATTATATTGTTCTATTTTACGAGTGAAAAATAATAAATTTTTATATTTTACACTCGCTGTTGCTCGTATCTTTTAAAAACTTGAAGTTTTTAAAATACCATGAAATTTTGAGAGGATACATAGTATAAAACATTATTTGCCCTTTACTATTGAGCACATTCTAATTATGGATAAGATATTGTTTGCGATATTTAAAATTTTTTCCTTTTCTGATTGTTCTTTGTTAAATTTCAAATTTACAAATTTTGTTTGAATATCACTTTGAATCCTGTCTGCATTAAATTTAATTTTCATATCTTATTAAATTTTCTTTTTCATCCTCTCAAACAACGCATCCGCCATTAAAGGAAGCAATACCGTAACATCTCCTTCAATCGTTATGTGTTTTGCTTTTTCGTTTATCTTTCCCCATGATATTGCCTCTCTCGTTCTTGCACCGCTCAATGAACCATCTGACTCCATGGCAGTAGTTATAAAAACCGCAAAATTTAAACCGTCCCTGAACTGATTCCACCATATAGTATGATGTTTGCTTATTCCTCCGCCGAGCATTAATGCCCCGGTATTCTTTGCTGTAAAGACAATATCCGCAAGTGCTTTCTCATCCTTAAATAAATTTACTCTGAAATTTTTGTAGTTCTGCCAGAACATAAACAACTGGAATCCGAATGCACCGTCGGTTATTCCCGGAACAAAAACTGGAATGTCATTTTTATATGCCCAATAGACGATACTTTCCTCCGCATTTTTCTCATTTTCAATGGCTTTTCCAAAGTCCCTGATTATTTCAGAAGTCCCGAGTTCCGTCTCTTTCTTGCCATAAATTTCATTCAAAATTTCCCGCATCTTTTTCTCAAGTATTATTCCGTAACTTTCATTCGGCACAAAAATATTTCCCAGACGGTTTATTCCTTTTTCCCGCAGTTCAATGTCGTCCGCTTCAAATTTTCCGTGATAATAATTCTTCCATAGTCGTGCCAAATCATGGTCAAGTGTCCCGCAGGTTGTAATTACTACATCAACAAGTTTGTGTTTTATTAAGTCCTTTATTATTCCCCTTGTTCCGGTTGCTATAATATCAGCAGGGAATGATAAAAATTTTATGCATTCCTTTTTGTTGCTCATTTCTTCCAGAATATCCACGCCATCTGCAACCTTCTTTGCTGTAAATCCGCCACCTTCATACATCTGCCTTATAATTTCGTTTGCCGTCCATTTTCCCACCTTCAGGTCACTGACAGGCCTTAAATTTTTTAAATTTTGATTCATTTTTGTTGTTTTAGTTATAATTATAAATTTATATATATTTATTAAAATTTTGTTATGAAATAAAAACCAAAATGCTCAATTTTTCAGAACTTGGAAATTTTGCAAAAGAATACACAAAGGATGCAAAATACCATGACGGAAGAAAATTAATCTTCACAACAGTAAGCGGCTCACATAGTTACGGATTTCCGTCAGAGGACAGCGATATTGATTTAAGGGCGTGCTATGTTGAGAACACAATAAATTTATTCCGACTGGAAAAACCAAAGGAAACGATTGAAAGAAAAGACAATGTAAATCTCAAAAGTAATGACAAAGGGCTTGAAATTGACTTTGTGAGTTTTGAAGTCGTTAAATTTTTACTGCTGATGCTGAAGGGCAACGGCACCGTTTTTGAACAACTTTACTCGCCAATAATTGTTGTAACATCAAAATATCACGATGAACTCAAGGCACTTGGAAAGCTCGCAATAACTAAAAAAATTTATTACCATTACTCAGGATTTGGAAATAATAAACTGAATGAGGCGAGAAAGGAAAATTTTTCCAATGTTAAAGTGAATCTTTATCTTTTCAGGACTTTAATGACTGGTATAAATATTCTTGAAACCGGAGAAATAAATCAAAATCTTACTGAATTAAATAAGAAATTTAAACTGCCTGTTATTGGTACATTAATTGCCTTAAAAAAGAAAGAGGAGAAAAGAAAAATAAATACCTGTAAAATATCCGTTGAGGTTGAAAAAGAAGCAGTAAAATTACAGAGAATTCTGGATGAAGCGTATAAAAGCAGCAATTTAAAGGATGATATTTCAGAAGAATATAAGGAGAAATTTAACGAATTTCTGATTAAAGTAAGGACTGAAAATTTAAAAATTTCTGATTATAAGGGATTGCTGTGATGATTTCTACAACCTTTAAATACTAGGCAATCAATTGACTTTGTAACCAATTCTTATAGCATCTAAACTTGGTTTAACGTAACTTCTCAATAAGTAGGAGTAAATAAATTTCATAACTGCTCATTTTATAAAAAATACCCCAAAAAAGTGCAAAACAGGTTATATTTTGTCATTTTCAAAATCATATAGATTTTGAAAATATCTGAGCAACAGCGAGGTTATCTTCCTACAATTTATTGAGAAGTTACAAAAAATGTATCTAAATGACATAAAATCTGACATTATCAAATTATTTTATGAAAATTTATTTAATCTCAACCTCAACACTCATAAAAACAGGTCCCTTCAAAACAATCCTTTTATTTTCATTACTTATAAATCTTTTTGTCCTTCCTTTAATTATTATATTTACATCAGAAGGACTTTTAGCCATCTTGATTTCAAAGGTAAATTTTCCTTTCGGTCCTTCTTTAACTTTGTCCTCAATCTCTTTCGCAAAATAATTCGAGACAGCATCCAAAAAATTTAAATTTGCCTTTATGCCTTTTTCTTTTATGTTCTTCCCTTCTTCTCCAAACTTTTCAACATCTTCCGGAATTCCATATATGCCTCCGTCAAAAACATAAATTTCATTCAGTGCCGCCGGACCCAGCAAATTTTTATTTTCTTCATCCTCAAATACAGAAATTTTAGTCATGTGGTTCATTAAATTTCCTTCAAAACACAGAAATTTACAGGGTGATTTTTCATTGGCATGAATTTTTGCGGCATCATAAATTTTGCCGGCAAGAGTCCTTCCTTCATCTGTCTCGGGAACAGAGAGCATACTTATTGATTTGGCAATTTCTTCATCGCTTAAATGTATATCTTCATAAAACTGGGGATATAAGACCTTTCGGACATCACTGATATTGTTCCTGACCATCAAAATCCTTTCAAGACCAAATCCGATGTTAAAAACATCAAGAGCATCGGGAATATTGTAATTTTTCAGTGCCATTCTTGAATACATTCCGCAGTCGGCGATTTCAATACCTCCTGAAAAAATTTCATACTCTTTGTCCTGTTCATAATAATTAGATGTTGCCTTCTTTTTGGTAAATTTTATGTCCGTAAATCCCATATCGTTCAAAATTTTCTCCACAATACTCATTCCATATTCAATCTTTAAATTTTTGTCAACAATTATACAGGATGCTCCGTAATGTGCCCTCAAATGTGTTGCATCAAGTTTTTGCTCTCTCCTGAATCTTAATCCAATGGAAAAAAATTTTAACGGCAATTCAGCTTGTTTTTCCACCTCCGCTTCAAGTGTCAGAAACCACGCAGCCGTCATGTGGGAGCGGAGTGTTGTTCTGTTGCATACTGGTTCAATATTCTTAAATGCAGGAAATAAATCAAGAATCTCCATTGCCTGCGTTGAGTTAATTTTCAGAATCTTAATCATTTCTTCAAGCATATTGTCACCCTCAATCGCTCCTTCTCGGTAATTCCTCAAAATTTTCTTAAATTTATCTGTGCTAATGTAAGGACTAATACTTTTTATTTTTAAAATTTCTTCATCGCTTAACCCTATGTCCGGTCTCGGAAGCCCGCCAAGATAAAAGACCCTGTCAAGGATTACTGGTGCTTCCTTTCCGTATTGTTTATATACATCCTCTTCCTGAATAAATAAAGGATTTTCAATTTCATCAAAACCAAGACAAAGGAAAATTTCCCTTGTTTTTTGTATGAGTGCGTGGATTGGATGTGCTTTGCCCTGCATTGTTTGCATCGTAAATTTTTAAAATTTTCACAATAAATTTGTAATGCAATGTTAAATTTTGATTTACTTCTTAATATTTAAATATAAACTTTAGAGTTGTTGCGAAATAGTTTATATGCCCTATTTTATGCCAAAAATACTTGAAGTATTTTTAATATTCTAAAAACCAATGAGGTTTTTACAATAACAATAGACAAATCCTCTAAAAAAATTGTTTTTTATACTGGAAAATATGATGAAAAAAATTTGAAATTATTAGGGATATATTGTCACAATAGATTGAAAATTATTTCGCAACATGTCTTTTAATTATTAATCCAACTTTCCGCACATCGCCTTCAAAAACAAAAAAATTTACGAATTTTTGCCATAAATTTTGCAAAAACAATCGGGAATTAAAAAAATTTGATCAGATGTGCGGAATGTAGGATTAATAATATTTTAAATTTTCTGATTATAACGGATTGCTGTGCTGATTTCTACAACAATTTAAAGACGAGGCAATCAATAGATTTTGTAATCAATCCTCAAGTATCTGAACTTGTTTAATCCCTCAAAAGGGCATTCTATGTTATTATGCTTTTTTATTGCTTTTGAGGGTCATTTTGCCATTGTGTTTTTTCAAGACAATTAAGTTATTTAGAGTATCTTTTTATACAGCAACCATAATTTTATGAACATTTTATGTTAGCACAGCAATCCGTTATAATCAGTAAATTTTAATTATTTGTGCTAAATTTTTATAGTGGATCTATCAACATTTTACACCCAATATATGATTCATTTATCTGCTTCGCGAGTGTAAAAAGTTAGTAGATTGACTATAATACTAAAAATAGTAAATTTTAACTTTTTAATTATGTCGTATACTATAATATTTATCTATAACCCTAATTTATTATATTAAAAAAGTTTGGACTGCGTAAGTCCTGATAATATATTTATGTCCTGTTGATGTTGCAGTAGAAATATTGGGCGATTTGCAAACAAAACCTTTAATAAATGAAAAACTTAATCAATGGAGTCAAAGATTATGACAGAATATAAGATTTTTGAGGAGAAGAGGAAAAGGAAACAATTTATTATAGGCATTGTTTTCCTTGCGATTCTCATTGGAGGTTGGAAATATCCTCTTTTGGGTTATTTTATCCCGGTGTGTATGCTGATAGGTATAGGTATCAGTTTTTTTAGAGGTAGAAAATGGTGTGATTGGTTCTGCCCACGAGGCAGCTTTTTTGACGCCTTTATTAAACCAATAAGCCCTAAAAAAGAAATCCCTGAATTTTTCAAAAGTCTACCTTTCAGAATAGGGATACTTTCGTTCCTGATGTTGATGATGACTTTCCAAATTATCAATCGCTGGCCAAATCCCGAAAGCATAGGAATGTTTTTTGTGATTCTCCTAACGGTTACTACGATTATAGGTCTTATATTATCTTTAATCTTTCACCATAGAATCTGGTGCTGTTTTTGTCCTATTGGCTCAATGGCAAA